>JBDOMX010000186.1:1054-8222 GCA_039831615.1 Planctomycetaceae bacterium | reverse complement strand
GACAAACCACTAGGTATGCATTGGGAAGATGCCAAACAGCCGTTCTTTATCCAGATCGCGGGAGTGGTAGCGGCCTTTCTGGGAATGGTGCTGGCGGGATAACGGCAGGACAATCAAACGCTTCATCAGTGCGAAAAAGTTCGAATCCCTACACTAATCGCATTGTCCGTATTGTGGCGATTCAGACCATGGCTGCGAAGCCATTGACGGGTGAAGGCCTGCAGCCAATCAGGCGCTCAGCTGGAGGTGAGACGAGATCATGAGATGGTATTTGGAGGTTCTGAAAAAGTACCCTGTATTCAGCGGCCGAGCTCGTCGGATGGAATACTGGATGTTCAGTCTCGTGAGCGTGGTCATCTACTTCGGGCTCGCGGCCGTCGAAATCGCCGTGGGGCCGGCTTCAAACGTGGACGAAAGTGTCTTTGCCAGCATCTACAGCCTGGCGGTCCTCATTCCGACTTTGGCCGTCACTGTACGCAGACTGCACGATACGAACCGCAGTGGCTGGTGGCTGTTGATTTGCCTAATTCCGCTGATCGGTATTGTCGTGCTGTTGGTAATGATGCTCCAGGGAAGTGATTCGGGCGAAAACTGCTTCGGCCCGAATCCGGCCATCGGACAGAGGACCGGAGTCACCAGAATCAAAGCGGAGAGCCGCAGGGAGTTCAGCGATCTGGGCATCTCTCTGGTCAACAACTATCAGGGCAGGGGAATCAACGTGGGCTTTGGTCGCGGGTGCGACATTTCTGATGCTAACGTTCCTGCATTGGCTGAACTGGACCTGCACGAACTCTACCTCAGTCGGACCGGCGTCAGCGATGAATCCGTCGCTCCGCTCGGAACGATGCATCAACTGCGGGTCCTCGATGTCTCAACGACCAGGATCAGTCGTGACGGAATCCGACAACTCACCGAATCACTTCCTGATGCAAAGATCATCGGCTGACACCGGTGTTGTGATTGGCTGTGTGGACGTCTCCTTCGAACAACAAGTGATATCAATGCCTGATACTGATAACGGACCTTTCGGATGGCTCACCCACAGAATGAGCAACTCTCTCGCGTGGCTTTTTGTAGTTGTTGCCATGTTCGTTACCTCTGTCGGCTGGGCATTCCTGGCTAATTCATACGTGATCTCAAATCACACTGCGGGAAGCCAGCTGTCGAATGACGACGCACTGGGGAAGTTCATCGCCATTTCAATCGGCCAGCTGCCAAACCTCTCTTCCGTCATCACGTGGCACATTCAAAATCGACTTTGGCTGCTGATTCTGGTCGTTCTTGCTGAGATCGCCGTCATCGGGGGCTACTGGTTATCCGCGTGTGGACAGCTTTGGCTGCTCACGTCGGCTCCGGGACTGCGCAATGACAACAGCGGAGGCCTCAGCTGTTGCGAACATCGCACAACTGTGAGTTGTCAATGTGACGAGAGTTTCTCATGGTACCACGTAGACAGAATCACTTGAGCGGAAGAGAGCACATTGCTGTCCGTCTTCCATAGCAAACTCGCGTTTCAGGGAGCTCAAAATGCTGACACCATTGCAGGTTGCTGTTGTCCTCGTATCAATTCTGCTGGCTTCCGCTTCCGCACAGCAGCAATCAACGGATGAACAGCCGTTTGAAATCATGGCAAGTCAGTTACACCGCGGACTCAGGGACAGCCCGCGGAAGGGCACGGACTTTGACCGACTGTACCAGTTGTATCTCGATGCGGGCAGGCTGGATGACTTGACTGAGCGTGTCGAAACGCTGGCCCTGGAACATCCCGATGACGCCTCTTCACAGATGCTGGTTGCGGCGGTCTGCGAACGACGCGGAAAGCTGGACGAAGCACTTGCTGCCTGGAGAAAAGCGTCTGAGCTGGCTGGCGATGATTACTATCCTGTTTACGAGTCTGCCAAACTGTTTGCTCGCCAGTATCGCTACACGAAAGCGATTGAGACCTTTTACCAGGCTCTGGAGAAGTCGCCGGAACAGCCCCACCTTGTTGACATCCACAAACGTCTGGGATATTTGCACACTGCTCAGGGTAGTCCCGAAAAGGCACTCGCCATATGGACCGAGCTCGGGGATAGGTTGCCGGCCGACCGTCTGATCCTCAAGGAACTGGCGGAACTGCTGGCCGAGGAAGGCCAGCTGGATTTGGCAATTGCACGTTACCGGCAGCTGGCAAAACTGGCCGATACCTCTCACCGGCGACTCGCCATTAATCTGGAGATCATGCAGCTGCAGGCACGGAAGGGGAATCTCGAAGGGGCGGCAAAGACGTTTGAGGAATCCCTGCAGAAGGTTCCGCCTGACAGCTGGCTGGCCACGACGATATGGCAGCAAATCGAAGACACGTATGTGCAATCTGGTGATCCGACTGAGCTGACAGCCCATTACGAAGAACGGTTGAAACAGCATCCCCAGGACCTGCCAACGATAATTCGCTACGCTGCCGTGCAGGCGAAGGCGGGCCGCAGCGAACAGGCGATGGCGCAGTACCGGGCGGCACTGAAAGTGTCGCCGAGCCTCGCATTTGTCCGTGAATTGGCGATCGGTGAACTCGTCAAAATGGACAACTATGATACAGCGATCGAGGAAGCCACAATACTCCATCAGCAGCATCCGTCCGAAATCAGGTATCTCACGCAACTCGGAGAGTTGCATCTCAAATCCAGTCGTGACAACCAGTCGGCTCGTGAGGAGCGCGCTTTCGCCGTTTGGAGGAAGATCGCCGAATTGGACCCTGCTGATGCAAAGCTGGCAATTCAGGTGGCCACACTCTGCAGCAGCGCGGCGGGCATTCAGTCAGGTCGCAGGATTTCCGCAACCGCAACGGACCCACCCACGGGATTGACGAAACTCGCTGAGGGTACCCTCAACTATTACGCCGAGGCCGTCCGGCGAGCGCCCTCCGAGCCGCAGTATCATGTGTCTCACGGCGAATTCCTCTACACCATCTCGGCGCTTCACAAGAGACCCGCAGACGATCGCGTTGTTTCATTTTGACAAGGGATCCGGCACCGTTGCTTATGACTACTCGGGCAACAATCATCACGGGCAGATTCGTGGGGCAAAGTGGAACAATCCGAGTCTGACAACACCTGAGCCACCGGCCTGGTTCGTCGCCCTTAAACAGCTTGGTGCTCAGATGCGGACCGGTACCGCGGGAAGTCTTACTGCGGTCAACATTCAGGGCACCAAGATTGGCGACACAGAACTAAAGCCTCTCCAGGTACTCACAGATCTCACGTTTCTTAACCTCAACAATGCCTGGGTCACCGATGGCGGGCTTGCCCAATTGAAGGGGCTGACAAGTCTTCGCGCGCTATATGTCGGATCGAAAACCACTGATCTCGGCCTGGGGCACCTACAGGGACTGACGAATCTTGAGTCGCTTGGCGTCTACGGCACCCAGGTCACCGATGCCGGACTTGTCCATCTGAAAGGATTGACAAAGCTTAAGTCGCTCGGCCTCGATAACACGCAAATCACCGACGACGGGTTGAAGCATCTGCGGGAATTGCGGAGCCTCAGGGCACTTGGCCTCCATGGTCCCCAGCTCACTGATGCCGGGCTGGCGCATCTTCAGGGGTTGTCAAATCTTCGGTCGATTTCGCTCCGCGAAACCCTTGTCACGGACAATGGCAAAAAGGAATTCGAGACTGCTCTGCCAGGCTGCAGGATTACCGGAGTCCTGAACACGGCTCGACGACTCAACATCGCGTCGTGGGCGACTGTCAGCAGAGCTGACTCAACTCACGATGAGTACGAAGATGCTCTGCGTCAGATTCAGGATGCTGTCGCGTTAGAGCCGAACAACAGTGCGTTTCAAAACACACTGGGCGTCGCTCAATACAGGATGGGCGACTACGATGCGGCACTCGCGACGTTGACGCGATCGACACAGCTAAACGGCAAACGGCCGGTCGACCTGGTGTTTCTGGCAATGGCCAATGAGCAGCTCGGCAACACCCATGCGGCTAAACAACAGCTGCATCGAGTACAGCAACTCAGCGGGGAGCCACGTTGGTTTCAAAGCACAGAGTTGCGACGCTTTGTACTGGAAGCTGAAGCACTCATTACGTCTGATCTCCTGTCGGAATCTGTTGAGGGAATGACCAGACTCAATGGGCACACAGATCCGGTCGAAAGTGTGAGTTTCAGCCAGGATGGCAAAAGAGTTGTCAGTGGCAGTGCCGACCGGACTGTGAGGGTGTGGGATGCCGTCACTGGTGAGGAGCTGCTAACGCTCAGAGGGCATTCGGACGGGGTCGAGTGTGTAAGGTTCAGCCCGGATGGCAGCCACATCGTCAGTGGCAGCGGCGACCAGACAGCGAAAGTGTGGGATACGGACACTGGAGAGGAGACGCTCACACTCCAGGGACATACCGGAGGCGTTGCGTGCGTGAGTTTCAGTCCGGACGGTCAACGCATCGCCAGCGGAAGCTCGGACAGCACGGTGAGGTTGTGGGATACGCAAACGGGTCGGGAAGTTCGCACGATCGAAGGACACATCAATAGCGTCACTGATCTGAACTTCAGCCCCGACGGGACTCGAATCGTCAGCTGCAGCGCGAATCACAAGGTGGTAATTTGGGATGCGGGGGCTCAGGATCGAGTGAAGACAGGGCAGAGAACTGCTTCGCCCGTGCCAACCCCAGAAGCACCCGATCCCGCGGAATAAACAGAAGCCGACGGTGATGGACGAAGGCTAAGGACCCCGAACCGTGAAACGATCAACGATAGGAACAGGTCTGCTTCTTATGGTGGTCGGTGCTGGCTGGAACGTCATCGGTCCTGCTGAATGCCTCGCAACCGCAGCCCTCGTTCTGACGACGCACTTTGTGCTGTCCGGATCAGGGCGCAATGTCTGTTTGGGGTTGCTGAGTATCAGGATCGCCCTTTTATGGGTGGACTGGTACATCGTTGATTTTTGGATCAGTGCCGGACTTCTTCTTTGTCGGCAGCTCTTACTGCTTTCGATTGGCACGCTTCTTCTGAAGGAACTGCTGCGATTACCTCCGGAAGCAAGTGACTCTCCCCCCTCGGTTCGAGGGCCGTTGTTGGCAGGCTGTGGATTGCTTGTCGTTGCGCTGGGTGGGATAGGCGGGTATCTGATCACGGACTCAGTTCAGTATCTCATTGTTACGGGGATTGCGGTGTTGGCTCATTGCGTCTTCCTGGTGGCAGGCATCTGGCGGCGATCGGGGGGTGACGCCTTGAGTTATCCCGTTGTTTTCCTCGCCATCGGGGCCCCAACGGTGCAATTGCTGCCCGACACTCGGGACCTCAACTCCATCTGGGTGATGGAACGGCGGGCGCAGTCCCTGACGGTGCCCCGGTGGCGAGACAAACGTCCCTCGATCGATGTCGCTTTCGAATGTCTGTGTCACAAAGACAGCGTCGTACGCGGGATTGCTATCGGCAGAATAGATTTCGAAATCTCTGAAGAATTCGATTTTGCGTTTGATGAGTTTGGGGTCGGATTGGATCGCACCGGCAACGAGAACTGGTGGCAACATTCCTGGCACGAAGCAAAATGGCCAACTCCGCCAATCACCCGCCGAGCTTTGCCACTCTTTATCGATTTGCTGAACAACGGAACACGTCTCGACCGTATGAATGCGGCCTTCGGAATCGAATGCGCTGGTCCCAAAGGAATGCCAGGACTTGAGGGTCTGCTGGATTTGCTGCACGAGCATGGTGACGTTGAAAACAGTCGCGTGCCGCAGGATTCGAATTCTGAGTTGGCCGGCCTGTTCCAGGTTCAGACGTTAATGGCACGAGAATTCGAAAACGGCTTCGAACCGGGCAAGGTTCGAAAACGGGTTGCAGAGGCCCTCGGGAGTATCGGTCCAGGAGCCGTCGAGGCAGTCCCGGAGCTGACCCTGCTGCTGCAGGACATTGGGTGGCCCATTCGCGTCGCTGCGGCCGACGCCCTCGCGCGGATTGGGCCACCGGCCAGGGCAGCGATTCCGGCGCTTGAGCAGGCCGCAAACGACGAGCTGTCTGGTGATCAGGCACGTGTTGCCGCGGCGAGCGCCCTCTGGTGGATCGATCGCAACCACCCATTGGTCGAACCGACTTTTCGCAATATCCTTACTAAAGGCCCCGCTTTACAGGCATGGATGGACGGCCAGGTCGCGGCCGTCAATGCCCTTGGGCGGATGGGACCGCATGTTGCCGACTGCGCAGTGGAATCACTCCTGCTGCTACTCGAACACGAAAGTCAGGAACTGCGATCTGACGCCTTCCGTTCACTTTGTTGGATCGGCGGCGAATCTGCCCAGGTCGTGGAGGCGGTTGCCCACCTTGGTGAGCTCCAGGAGAACAAAGAGATTGTTGCAGGTTATAGATTTGATTCAGGAATGCTGAGACTGTTCCAGACTGTAAGAGGACCCGGCGCTGAAGCTCTGGCGGCCGTGATCCGAGACGGAGACCGCGAGTTCGTGCGCCGCCTGTTGTTGATTTTCAGAAATGCTTCGAAGGACAGTGACCCACTCGTCATGGAAGCCATTCGTAAAGTCGAACTGCCGGCCCAGTAGTTCCAGTATTGCGAACGGCGATTTCCAGCGTTGCAGGGGCGACGTGGTGTTCGTGTTGAACCCGTGCGGTCAAAAAACTCGGCCGAGTGGAAAGTACGGTGAATGACTGGGTCATTGCGAGCGTCGTGTGCGTGAATCTCGGCTGCGGTTCCGCCGATAGATTCCGAAGAATCGTCATCAGCGGATCCCGGATCTCCAGTTCACGCTGGTTGTACGTTGGCATCGGTTTACAGGTTGACCGATTCCGGTGATGGTTCCCGGATTTCCGCAATCCCCGAAATGCAATTACACTTCATTCTGTGGCCATGGCACATGCTGCTGTTGATCATTACCGGCTGGATGAATCGGCAACAGCAGACCGCCATCGACTATCCAATCTCTGACCAGCGATCATGATGTGTGACGCGACGATTCAGTCGGCTTCCAAGCTGGTTCGCCAACTGCCTCTCGGGCATGCGATTCGTGTCGTCCACAAAGATCACCCCGTCCTCGGCCGTGGCGGCAGCAATTGTGTCGACTCCGGCCAGTCGGTCACCCTGAAACGGGCCGTCCACCAGAATCACGTCGTACTTTCGTGGGGGATCCCAGTCGTACCAGTCGTCGGCCAGTGGCACATGCCGGGCACAACGAAAGCG
>JBDOMX010000186.1:0-1044 GCA_039831615.1 Planctomycetaceae bacterium | reverse complement strand
CTGTGGCGCATCACTTTCAATGGCCAAATGCTCACGCGCATTTTCGAATGCCGTCGTCGACACACCAGATCCAAACTCAAGCGTGTAGTAGTACGGCTGAACCGAATTTCGGATGGCTTGCCACAGGTCGAGTGGAATCGACATCGACAGGTCGTAACCAAGGGAATGCCATCGGCGGCGACCGGCATCAAATCGCGGCTCGCCCATGTCGAACGGATCCGAATCTATATCTACAATCCGTTCCGGCGGCAGCAATGGGACCTGATCCGCCAGGGGAATCGCGTGGTCGGCGCAGCGATAGCAGTTTCGGCGTCCCAGATTGCCGCCGTGACCAATCGCCGAATGGCGAGCCACGTGGGACACCGGCGACGGATCCACAAACCACATCTCGCGCTTCAGCTCGTTGACCATCTTTCCGATTGCCGTGTCACTGTTCTGAATGCGATGCGGCTCTGCTTTTCGCCGCGCGATAGCGCCTGCATGCTGTGACCTGCGTCGGGGCAGAACTCCCAGCCAGCTCCGGGCCGTCTTTGTGTTCAGTGCCTGCTCCAGCACCGGTCGCGGCCACGCCAAAGCACAACTGCCCCAGAAGCTGCGCGTCCTGACACGGCGTACGCCGATCGTCCATGCGTTCGGATTGTCGTGCTTGAGCTGATAGTGCTTGGCTGTGTACAGCGATAGAAACCCGCAGTTGGCCGACGGCCATAGCAATCGTTCGGCAACCTCGCGACTGTCCGGATGAAACACAGAATCATCCTGCACGGTCAGGATCACATCGGCATCCGTGTGTTCCACTGCCCACCGCACAGACGCCAGCCAGTTGTGCCAGACGCCCAAACGTTCCGGGTACGTGATCGTCTGAGCCTCCACGGCAACGGAACCCGGCTCGGCAAACACCACCGGCTCCCAGCCGGCGACTCGCATCGAGTCAATGCATCGTGCCAGGGTGGACTCCCGTCGTGGTGCCGTGGTGACGACTGCCGCCCAGTTGTGTTCCCAGAGCCTCGGCCGACCAATGGGTAGCCCAGGGGATGCTCCTCGGAC
>JBDOMX010000010.1:0-1956 GCA_039831615.1 Planctomycetaceae bacterium | reverse complement strand
ATCTGCCGCTGCCGAGTTGTGTGGTACAGTGAGACGTCCCGGAAGGCCATACCCTGTTGCTGGTCATTCAAAGCGGGAGCGTCACGGTCAATGACACGCTCGTCAAGACCGCTGAACTGGTGCATTTCGCACGCACCGGGAGTGTCGTGATGCTGGAAGCTCAATTGGCATCTCGACTGCTCATCCTGTCGGGTGAGCCACTTGGTGAACCGATCGTGGGGCAGGGCCCGTTTGTCATGAATACGCGGGACGAAATCCATCAGGCCATCCACGATTATCGAGCGGGCCTGATGGGGCATCTGAACTGAGTCATCGACAATGAACATCCTGTCTCGCTGATCAGCGTCGTCGGGGATGACATCATCGGCACCCGGAAAATGCAGATGACGATGCGGAGTTTCCGCCGGCCGGTCCATCTCCTGATGTTGCAAAGATTTCGTGGTCCAAACAGGTTGACCTGGAGAATCCCATGGCAAAACAGATCACAGCAGAAGAATTTGATGGTTTCATGCGGCAGCTAAAGCTGCTCATCACAGGAGTCGTGGCCCTCTTCCTGGTACCGCTCATCATCTACGCCTTCTATCTCGATCGTCGACTGGATGCATTTGAGCACTCTTTGCGGCACAGTCCGCCGCAGGAGCTTGCCTGCGACGTCGTCCCACGCGATGACCTGTATCATCTGGCCGCCAGCCCGGTGGAAGGTCAGGTCGTTTACGTTCCTGCCTACTCGCACGTTTATCACGGTGACGGTGATCCGTATCTGCTGGCCGTCACGCTCAGCGTCCGAAACACGAGCATGGACAGTGAGATCGTCGTCGGATCTGTGCGGTACTTCGACACGAAGGGAAGAGAAGTTAAATCATATCTCGACGAGCCGGTTCGCCTTCCGGCTCTGGGCACGACCGAGGTTCTCATCGATCGAGACGACGCGTCCGGCGGCAGTGGCGCGAATTTTCTCGTCGAATGGTATGCAGGGCATCCGGTCAGTGCACCAATCATCGAAGCCGTTATGATCGATACGGAGGCTCAACAGGGGATCTCGTTCGCCCGGCGCGGTTCGGTGATTAGCGAGGTTGTTCCGAAATCGACCATCGACCAAACAGGCAAACCCTAATCCCGCTACACCTTACCGGAAGCATCAGTCCAACCACCACAAGGAGCATACAAATGAAGGCCATTGCACTGACGCGGTACCTGCCGATCGAGAACCCGGAAGCACTGGTCGATGTTGAGCTGGACAAGCCGACTCCGAGCGGTCGCGACCTGCTCGTCGCGATCAAGGCCATCGCTGTCAATCCGGTCGATACCAAGGTTCGTGCCCCTAAAGATAAGGTTGAGCCGACGCCGAAAGTACTCGGATGGGATGCCGCGGCGGTCGTCGAAGCCGTCGGTCCGGATGTCACATTGTTCAAACCGGGAGACGAAGTCTTCTATGCCGGTGATATCACGCGACCGGGAACGAACTCGGAATACCAACTTGTTGACGAGCGAATCGTCGGCGCGAAGCCCAGGTCGCTGAGTTTTGCGGAAGCTGCCGCGCTGCCACTCACGTCAATCACGGCCTATGAAGCCTTCTTTGAGCGGCTCAGCATCGACGTCAACGGCGCCAACAAAGGTGAAACGCTGCTGATCGTCGGAGGTGCTGGCGGAGTTGGTTCGATCGGCATTCAACTTGCCAGGATTGCAGAACTCACTGTGATCGCAACGGCCTCGCGTCCTGAATCGTCAGACTGGGTGACGAAGCTCGGAGCCAATCATGTGATCAACCATCGCGAGCCGCTGCGACCTCAAATCGAATCTCTGGGCATGAAGTTTGTCGACCACATCGCACTGTTTAACGACACCGACGGACATTGGAACGCGGTGACGGATTTGATTCGTCCGCAAGGCCACATCGTCTCGATTGTGGAAAACCAAAAGCCGCTTGAGCAGAGCGAAATGAAGCTGAAAGCCGCC
>JBDOMX010000633.1:0-8270 GCA_039831615.1 Planctomycetaceae bacterium | reverse complement strand
TCATTTGAGGTTTCCTTTTTGATGAGTCGAGACTTCAAAAAGAAACCGATCTGGCCCGCTCTTTCAAGCGGATCAAAAAGAAAGGGGCGTCCTCCGTTTCACTCGCTGCGCTCGTTCCACTACGAACGCCCCTTTCTTTCCCTTGCTGCCGACGCAGCTTTTACAGAAACAATGTTACGCTACCGATGGGAAAGTAAGCTCGATAAAACTGTAAACCGGATATACAAGAAAAATGGATACCGGAATGTCATACAGCCGAATCATATCTGGAAGAAAAATCGTATCACTGAATTGATCGACGACGGCCATCCGCCAATCAACGTCGCTTCGTGGATGGGTGACACCGTGAAGATGATAGAAAAGGTTTATAAGGGCTTTGTAAGAGCGACGCGTGTTGCTGGGCGTGCATCAGTGGACAGCGAGTGGAATTCAGATGCTTTCGAATTGGTTCAGAATGCATCGTGACATCTGAAACAAATAGCAACGGCCAATAAATATGCTGGTTGACTTATTCTGACTGACTACGAATCAGTTGGAATAGTCACCGGCTGACCGGCGTGTCTCCAGCCACGAAACCCTCCATCCATAGAAATCACGTTGGCGTATCCCATCAATTGCAGATTCAGCGCGGCTAGCGCAGACCTGTACCCGCCACCACAATAGAGCACGAGTTCTGTGGCAGTGTCCGGGTACTTTTCTTCAACATCACGTTCGATGACTCCTTTGCCGAGGTGACAGGCACCAGGAATGTGCCCATTGGCGAACTCACTCTCTTCCCGGACATCAATGAGCGTCAGCTCGGCACCCGCTGCGCGACGTTCGACGATATCCTGAACAGTGCATTCACGAACCTTGCCACGAGCACGGTCGACGATCTGGGTAAAACGACTGGAATGGACTTTGGCCATGAAATGGCTCCATGAAATGGCATGAAAACCGGCATTCTAGTCCGCTGTCACAGCGAAGAAAAACGCCGTTCGAATGTTGTGAGAATCTTGAGGAGGACTGCGCCGAAGAATGGCTTCGATGCTGCACGAGTGACATTGCATTCGACATCGGATTGATGACACGCATTGCATCATTGATGACGCCTGAATCGCCTGAATGGATCCGTCATACTGCCAGCTGGTACACTGTAAAGGTATTGCATGAAACGACTTACGGAAAATCGGCAGAAAACGGCACGTGGGGTGCGTAACAGATCGGTCAGTACAACGTAACGCATCCGACTTTCCAAGATGGAGGATTCACAGATGAAACGTTTTCTTATGCTCGCAGCGGTCGTGGCAGCTCTGGCAACGATGGGTGGTTCTGCAGAAGCCGGATGGCGCGGTCATGGCTGGAAGTCAAACATTGGATCGCACGGTCGATTCATTTCTCGCCGTCACTCCTTTGGACATCTCAGGCACCATTATCCGCGCGTTCACCGAACCTGGCACGATACAAGTCATTTCGACTATCACCCCGGCGAATACGTGCGTCACGGAAACCACTTTCACTATCAGCCCGGTCACTATGACCTGCATCGAACGGGTCACTGGGACTCTCACATCCATCACTAAAAAAATGTGGGAACTTCGAACGCCGACGACATAACCAGCGTCGGCGTTCTCGATCATGGGCCGAATGTCAAACGCTGAACAGAGCACAACATTTGCAATTCAACTGGAACAGGATCACGCGATGAATCGCTTCAATATACTGACGTTAGCAGTCACCGGAATCGTCGCTGCCGCCACCACGAGCACCACCGATGCGCAGCACTTCAGTCACCACGGGCTGGCGAACTACGGAAATCATCACAATCACGTCTTTCGCGATCGACATGGGCACGTGATTGGACGTTATCACCGCGACATCATTCAGGCCAGTGATATGTCCGTCGTCCCGCATACCGGTGGAATCCATCACGGCAGCTACTACGCGCGCAGCGGACGCCATTTCTATTATCCGCAGACCGCCGCGTTCGGTCCTCAAACGGGACTCGCCCGGCCGCAGGAAATTACCTTTGGTGCATTTTCGCACGTGGACGATCTGGCAGTTCGCCTCGAGGCGCTGGCCAACGAGCTGTGTCTGGATCTCTACTACAATTACTCGCACAACATTGAGTTTCGTGAAACATACTCAGAAGCGTATCAGGTGCTGGAAGTCGCTCGATACATCCATGACTCTGAGCATCGTCACGATCGAGAGGCGATCCAGGAACAATTGGGGGGACTCGACGATCTGTTTCATCATGTGCAGGACGATATTCGCGGCTGGACGCGACATCATCGACGCCAGATCGGAAATCTCGGCATTCTGTCGAAAATGGATCTGCTCGAGTCGACGCTGCATCATTTGATGAACGACGTCGGAGTCAGGCTGACACCAGAAACGAGTGAGCAGGCACCACCACCGGCTGATCAGGAGCCGGAACAGGCCCCGCAACCGCTGTCGCTGCCAACGGGATATCAGTCGTAGGTCAGTCGAACGCGAACAACATCAGAAAGCCCGGCTTTTACGGAAGCCGGGCTTCTGCGCGCGCGACTCAAACGCCTTCATGAAAATCCTTGTTTGACAGTTTCAGCTTACTCGGGTTTCGCGTCGTACTCGAATGTGATGAGAGCGGAGATCGCTCTGTTGATCCCACGTCGAACTGGTCTCGGTCGTAAGATCGTGCTGGCGCACCTGGATTGCCGGCGACCGGTTCCTGTATCCGGGTCCGTGCGGCGCAGGCGTGATACTGGGCGGAGTATTGAGACAAAACGCGGCGTCCCGCCGCCACTCCAGTCCGCGAACAGCCAGCCGATCCTCCACGATGCCCTTCAGTTTCCCGTGGATTGCTGATTTCACACGTTGGAGGACTGCCCAGGGCGGCGGAGGATGGGTTGGCTGCTCAGACCGCTATAACCGGACTCACAGGTTGCAGGCAGAGGTGGGCGGTGTAAGATTGACCATTGGAATTTCGCATTTTCGTATGCATCCTGTGGTTTCCTGCCGGATAATCGGCCTGCCGATTATCTCTGCCCGTCGACTCAGTCACGGTCCGGGTATTCACTCTCCATAGATGACTCAATCCGCCATGCGCCAAAGTCTCCTGTCATGTGCTGTTGTTCTTGCCGGCGTGACCTCCACAGCGGTCACCGCTGACGAGGCGGCGGTGAGCTATTACCAGCAGATCCGACCCATCTTTCAAAGCCATTGCCAGGGATGTCATCAGCCCGCAAAGCAAAGTGGTGCGTACGTGATGACCGACGTCACCAGGTTGCTGCAGGGTGGCGAGTCCGAGACTGCTGCTGTCGTTCCGGGCAAGCCGGATGAGAGTTACCTCATGGAACTCATCACACCCGCCGACGGCGAGGCTGCCATGCCCAAAGGAAAGCCCGCACTTTCGCAGCCTGAGATCGAATTAATTCGAATGTGGATTCAGTCAGGTGCCGCAGACGACACTCCCGAGAACGCGAGAGAAAAGTACGACACCGACCATCCACCCGTTTACTTTCGACAGCCGATTGTGACTTCCATTGATTACTCGCCCGATGGATCTCTGCTGGCGATCTCCGGATTTCATGAAGTTTTGCTGCACCGAGCGGATGGCAGTGGTCTGGTCGCTCGTTTGATCGGTCTGTCAGCCCGCGTTGAATCGATCAGTTTTTCTCCCGATGGTCGACGTCTGGCCGTGACGGGCGGTCTGCCTGAGAGAACGGGTGAAGTTCAGATTTGGGATGTTGAAAACAGGGAATTGGTTCTCTCCATCCCGCTGACCTATGACACCGTCTACGGTGCCAGCTGGTCTCCGGACGGTTCAATGATCGCGGTGGGCTGCACGGACTCCACCGTACGAGGGTTCAGTTCAGAATCCGGTGAGCAGGTCTTCTTTAGCGGAGCTCACAACGACTGGGCGCTCGACACCGTGTTCTCAGCGGACGGTTCGCATCTGGTTTCGGTCGGCCGCGACATGACCACGAAGCTCTACAACGTGCCGACTCAGCGATTCATCGACAATCTCACATCGATCACTCCTGGGGCACTCAAAGGCGGAATCGGAGCAATCGCCCGACATCCGGATCGTGACGAAGTGCTCTTCGGTGGATCGGACGGGACTCCACGTATCTACCGTATGCATCGGCAGACAAAACGCGTGATCGGTGACGATGCCAATCTGGTTCGACGATTTCCTGTCATGCGTGGTCGCATTCACTCAGTCGACTTCGCGGCCGACGGAAAATCGATTGCTTGTGCCAGCAGTCTGGATGGCAAGGGCCAGGTATTCGTCTACACCAGTGAATACGAAAGTGAGATCAGTGAAGAGTTTAAGAAGATCCTTGAAAAACAACCTCGTCAGTGGAATGGCGATGAGCGCAAGAGCTTCGAAGACTACGTGACTGCCGGCATTGAGGTAGTCATGCAGGCCGAGCTCCCGACGGCCGTGTATGCGGTCAAGTTCACGCCCGACGGAAGCACAATCGCTGCTGCCGGTGCCGATGGTGTGATCCGGTTTCTGAATCCGGCGGATGGTTCAACCATCCGCAAACTGAATCCGGTAGAAATTGATGCCAGTGCTGCCGAATCCATCGGGATCGTCGCCGCCGACACCGCTGCGGAATTGGATGCCCTGTCGTCCAGCGAAAAACTGCCGGAAGGGCGGACACTGGCGGCGATTGAAGTCTCACCGAATGTTGCCCGGCTGAACGGCCCGTGGAGTTATCAGCAACTGCTTGTGACTGGTATCCTGGACACCGGTGATCGAGTTGACGTGACACGCATGTCTCAATTCTCACTGTCCGCAGATGCCGGGTTGATCACACCAGCCGGACAAATCAGGGCCGGCAAAGACGGAGCCGCCGCCGTGGTGGTGCAGAGCGGCGACCATGTGCTGGCCGTGCCTGTCATTGCAGATGGTACGGCGCTTGAAAAGCCTGTCAGTTATGTTCGCGACGTGATGCCGGTCATCTCTCGTCTCGGTTGCAATGGTGGCACCTGCCATGGAGCCAAAGACGGCAAGGAAGGATTCAAGCTGTCGCTGCGAGGCTATGATCCGATTTACGACGTGCGCGCATGGACCGACGATCTTAAAGCACGCCGGATCAACCTGGCGTCACCGGATAACAGTCTGCTGCTGCTGAAAGCGACGGGCGCGGTTCCCCACATTGCAGGCCAGCTGACCACGCCTGGTTCCAAATACTACCAGATCCTGCGTCGGTGGATTGCCGAAGGCGCCAAACTGGATCTGGACGGCGCACGTGTCGTCGGGATTGAACTTGAACCCCAGAACCCGGTTGTTCAGACCATTGGAGCTCGGCAACAAATGCGGGTCATTGCCACGTATTCGGATGGAACAACCAATGATGTGACGGCTGAGTCGTTTCTGAGCAGCGGGAATATGGACATCGCTGCCGTCAATCGCGCTGGCGTCGTAACCACGCTCCGCCGCGGAGAAGCTCCCGTACTCGCTCGATTCGAAGGGGCTTATGCCGCCACGACGATCACAGCCATGGGCGACCGAACCGGATTCGAATGGGAACAGCCCGAAAGCTGGGGGCGCATTGACGAACTGGTTGCCGACAAGTGGGAACGCATGAAAATCCGTCCTACAGCGATGTGCACTGATGCGGAATATGTACGCCGCATCTACCTTGATCTCACCGGCCTGCCACCAGCAGTGGATCAGGTGAAAGCCTTCCTGGCGGACGAGCGTGAATCAAAGATCAAACGCGTCGAGCTGGTGGATCAACTGATTGGTTCGGAAGCCTATGTCACGTACTGGACAAACAAGTGGGCGGATCTGCTGCAGGTGAATAGTAAGTTTCTGGCAAAGGAGGGAGCCACAGCGTTTCGGGACTGGATTCGCGGGCACGTTGAACAGAACACACCGTATGACAAATTCTGCCATGAGATCCTCACCGCAAACGGATCCAACAAAGATAATCCGGCCGCGTCCTACTACAAAATCCTGCGGGAACCGGATGCGCTCATGGAGAATACGACCCATCTGTTTCTGGCGGTTCGTTTCAACTGCAACAAATGCCACGACCACCCATTCGAGCGTTGGACGCAGGATCAGTATTACGAAACGGCCGCCTTTTTTGCTCGGGTCGGCCTGAAAAAGGATGACCAGAGTGGCGACAAAACAATTGGCGGTACGGCTGTTGAGGGAGCCAAGCCGCTGTACGAAATTGTGTTTGATAAAGACGAAGGTGAAGTCAAACATGATCGTACCGGTGATGTGACAGCACCCGCATTTCCATATGACGTCAGCTTCGCCGCTGTCGAAGGTGCATCAAGACGGGAGAAGCTCGCAGACTGGATTACGTCTCCGAACAACGAGTATTTCGTCAGGAGCTACGTGAACCGCATTTGGGGCTACATGCTGGGCACCGGTTTGATCGAACCACTGGATGACGTGAGGGCTGGCAATCCGGCATCCAATCCGGAACTGCTCGAATACCTGGCGAATCGGTTTGTCGAATCAGGCTTCAACGTGAGAGACCTGACACGTGAAATTGTTACCAGTCGGACCTATCAGCTGTCTGTGTCGACAAACGAATGGAATGAAGATGATCATCTGAACTTTTCACATGCGAAAGCTCGACGCCTGCCGGCCGAGGTGCTCTATGACACGATCTATGCAGTGACCGGGGCGAAGATGAATATCCCGGGCGTCGCCGAAGGGACCCGAGCCGCCGCACTGGCGGACGCCGCTACCAAATTGCCTGATGGATTCTTGGCAACTCTGGGACGTCCCGTGCGGGAAAGTGCGTGCGAATGTGAACGTTCATCCGAGCTGCAACTGGGCCCCGTAATGGCACTGATGAATGGTCCCACGGTGAGCAACGCCATCAGTGATTCGGAAAATGCGATCGCGAAGCTGCTGCAGGAAAATGACAACGACGACGAGGTGATCGACGAGATCTTCCTGCGCATCCTGAATCGCCCCGCACGCCCGGAAGAAATCCAGGCGACACTGGAAATTGAAGCAGCCGCCGACGATGAGCATAAGGCACTGGTGCAGAAACTTGCCGAATACACAGTGCAGATTGAACCGGAATCGCAGCGCCGGGAGAAGGCGCGTGAGACCGCCATCGCGTCTGCCACCGCCGAACTCGAAAGCTTTCGGACGGCCAAAGAAGCTGAGCTGCTTCGTCTGCAGCAGGAAGAAACTGCCCGGCTGACAAGTGAACTGGCTCAATTCGATGAAATGGTCGTTCCGAGTGAACTCGCCGGTTTTCAGTCTGAGTACCTGAGATCGTCACCGTGGATTCCGCTGCAGCCCGGTGATCTCACATCTGACGCGGAAGCCAAACTTACGACACTTCCCGATCACTCTGTCCTCGCCGACCGTCGCAGCACCGTGCCGGTGAAGTACACCGTGAGTGCCGATGTTCAATTGACACGCATCACCGCAGTCCGCCTGGAAATGTTGACGCATGCATCAATCGGATCATTTGGTCCGGGGTTCGCAGACGATGGAAACTTCGTGCTGACCGAATTCACCGGCCGGTGGGCGCCGACGTCAAATGGGGACAAGCCGGCGATGGATCTGGTATTCGGCAAAGCGGAAGCGACGTTGAGTCAGAGTGGTTTTCCGGTCACTGAAGCCATCGATAATGAGCGAAAAATGAAAGACAATGGCTGGGCGATCGCCGGCGGCGCTGGCCAAACGCAGTCCGCTGTCTTCCACCTCAATGATCCATTGAAGCTCACAGAGCCGGTGACCCTGACCTTTGTCCTCGAACAGCTGTTCAGGGAACACAAGTACAACATTGGGCGTTTCCGAATCTCGGTGACGGATGACCCCAGCCCGGCATTGCAGGGCGTGCCGCAGGACATTGATCGAATCCTGGCCATGGTGGAAGCGGCAAGAACGGAGGCACAGAATGCACGCCTGCTGGACTGGTTCCGAGGTCGGTCAGTCGAACGGCAGCAAAAGGTGTTCGCCGTCGAAAAAAGCAAGCGTCCGCAACCTAAGGACCCTGGGATCATTGAACGGGAAAATGAACTTGAACTGGTCAGCCAGCCTCTCGCACAGGACCCTCTGCTGGCCCGGCTTGAGCGGGCGGCCAAACTCAGTGCTCAACAACTCGTGGATCGGCGCACCACAATGGCTCAGGACCTGGCATGGGCTCTCGTGAACAGTCCGTCGTTTCTGTTTAATCGATAACTCAGTGCCTTGCAGGGCTTCCGCTGGACGGGCGGTCGCTGACCTGTCCCATGGTTGATTCCGTCATTTTCCACCAATTCAGGCCGATTTCTGATACACTCCGACAGTGCACCAACGCTCTGCAGAC
>JBDOMX010000880.1:0-8273 GCA_039831615.1 Planctomycetaceae bacterium | reverse complement strand
TCCACATTCCCCGGAACCGATTTTCGACTTCGCTATACCCTCGACGACCCCGAAACTGGTGTCACCTAATATTCCGCTGAGATCAGGAGCCCTGAGCCTGACGTTCGGCGTGGTCTTCTACGTCACCCTGAACGACATGGGCCAGTGTCAGAATTCCATGCCCCGCGGTCAGCCAGTGACCGTAGATCGCCAGACGAGGACGCGTCCAGCTTGTTCCACTGAGAACAAGAACCAAAGGACGCCAGTTCTTGGGGTGATAGGCTTCCTGTTCCAGTCTCAACAAACTCCGGCGAACGCGTTCAAACACAACTCCGCTGTTGATGTCGCCCCAGCGGCCTTCGATCTCTCGAAAGCTGATATACCAGTGCAACAGGCCGATGAGGAGAATCGAGGTGAAAGCCC
The DNA here is from genome assembly GCA_039831615.1 of Planctomycetaceae bacterium. Classification (GTDB taxonomy): domain Bacteria; phylum Planctomycetota; class Planctomycetia; order Planctomycetales; family Planctomycetaceae; genus S139-18. The sequence goes on along the minus strand of JBDOMX010000880.1, from coordinate 7,871 downwards.
ACATCCAGTTGATCAGGAACATCACGGCAAGGCAGGCAATGGCGCCTGCCAGCGACAGGGACCAATGGCAGTAACGGAACGATGGACGGTAACCGGGTTTCCGGTCACGGCTTCGTAGAACGTCGCTAAATTCAGCAGGCCGTACGTGATCATGAAAAACATCGTGATGATGGGAGCGATCGCGTTGAGATCGCCTAAAAGGATGCTGCACTGAGCAATCACGAACGTAAGTACGTCGCTCGCCTCGGCTCGTTCCCGGAATCTGTGCCGGCGCCAAAGAATCGAAGCGACTGGAATACGTCATCACGAGCAAACGCCTGGAGAATTCTCGGCGCGCCCATCATGGAACCGAGTGCGGAGGACAGTGTGGCGGCGAACACCCCGGCGGTGATGAGTGCCGGCCAAAGAGCGATGTCGCGAACGATCAGTCTGTTTTCAGACAGACTCTCATGTGTCCGGCAGGCTCCCAGGAGAATGGCCAGTGACAAATACACCAGTCCGGTCACCAGAATGGCGCTGAGGGTTCCGCGTGGGATTGATTTTGAAGGATTTGCCAGATCTCCTGACATATTCGCACCGGCCATAATTCCGGTGACTGCAGGAAAAAACAAAGCGAAAATGCTGTAGACGGATTCTCCTTCTGAAAAGTGCGATGACAAATTCGCCTGCAGGACCGATGGATCGAATTCACCAATCGCACCCACATAAAATGATGCCAACGACCCGACCAGCACCGCCAGGATGACGTACTGCAGCTTGATCGTCCATCCGGCCCCGATATAGACGCAAATGAACACTGCAACATTGACAATTGACGCCACCTCCAGAAAACGTCCGTCCAGCGATGGATATGTTCCAAGGACCGCTTCTGTAAATCCGATCACGTACATCGCGACCGAGATCGCCTGTGCAAGGAAGAACAGAATTCCGATCGCGCCGCCAAATTCAACGCCCAGACTGCGGCTGATCAGGTAGTAGGCGCCGCCACCTTTTACGCGCGTGTTGGTGGAAATCGCGGCCAGTGACAGACTTGTGAGCGTCGTAATCAGTTTGGCAGCCAGCACGATCCCAACAGCCGTGATCACACCCGCCTGTCCGACCACCTGTCCGAACCGCAGGAACATGATGACGCCAAGAATCGTCAGCGTGCACGGCGTAAAGACTCCGCCGAACGTACCGAATTTCTTTCCCAGCGATGAGGCTGCGTTTGGACCCGAACTCATGAAGACTCCTGACGAATTTGACCGGTACAATAGCAGCAAACGTGAACGGATGGACAGAGTTGCGGCCGCGTCGCAGGGTGTCTGATCGCTGCCCACAGTTCCGCCAGGCAGTTCCCGGAATGAAAATACTCTCTCCACCGAAAAATCCCGCCTTGCCAGCTTGTGACGCGAGGTCGATTTGGAGCGAATTCGAGGTGCCGTCCACAAATTTCTACTGGCCGAATGCGGTCCGAGACGTCACAATGTCAGCCAGAGGGACGAGATCGACGCGGTCACACCCGTCAGTGCTTCGACCTCAAGGGCTGTTGCAGGGTTTGGAATCCGATCCAGACATTTCGTTTCTTTGGAGTAAACGAATGCTTGATTCAACAGCTGTTCTGACGGCGTCGCGTGATGTTGGCCGGTCCCACATGCTGCGTGCGACTTTGCGCAAACTTCGTCATGAGCTTCTGGGCGGCCGACGAAGTGCCAGCACGCGCTATCATCGTCGCATGTACGTGGATCATCTCGTGGACGCGTTGATTAGTGGAGTCGATGCCTACGACTGGGGCGAATCACTGGTCCAGCGCATTGTCCGTGTTCGACGAAAAATCCGGAGCAACGGATGGACGACTGCCAACCGTCAGGATCTGGAGATATGCCTCGAGAAACTTTGCCGCTTTGAGCACCTGTTGTACGCTTCCGACGGCAGCGACGGCCGGAATTGAATGGACAGAGGCATCGAATCATCGCGCTTGGTCACCGGATCCACAGCTGACGGACCAGGCAAAAAGGTGATGGCTCGTCACTGCCGGTGCGTTTTCGTTTTGCAGGCCACTCCTCCAGGCGTGTCACCCAACGAATGACGGCCTGGCGCCGGATGTTCCCCTGCAATCAAGCGGGGCAGTGTTCTGTCCAGTCGCAGACGTCAGCAGGGCCAAACGGCATCAGAAATCAACCGGACTAAGCAGAATCTCATGAAGCCAGAAGTCTCGGTTGTGCTGCCGGTCTGGAATGCAGAATCCTCCATTGAACGAGCCGTACGGTCCATTCTTCAGCAAAGTTTGACGGCATTCGAACTGATTGTGGTCGACGATGGCTCGACCGATCAGACGTCTGCAACCCTGGCACAGATCTCAGATCAGCGGATGAATGTCGTGCGAACTGAGCGTCGGGGAGTGGCTGCTGCCTCGAATCTGGGTGCACGTCGCGCTCAAACTGCCATCATCGCCCGCATGGATGCTGACGACATCGCCCTTCCGGAACGTCTCGCGTGTCAATTAGCCTACCTGGACCGCCATCATGTCGACGTCGTCGGTTCCCGTGTGCGGATCGAATCGGTGAGCGGGCAGCTCACCAGCGGGATGGCACGTTACGAACACTGGATCAATGAAGAGACGATCACTCCCGGTCAGATTCACGGCCTGCGGTTCGTGGAGTTTCCGCTGGTCAACCCGTCCATCCTTGCCAAACGAGAATATTTTCAAGCGGGTTTTGCTGAGAACGAATTTCCGGAAGACTATGACCTCATGCTGCGGGCCGCCCAGGCGGGGATGAGATTCGGAAAAACGCCACAAGTCCTGCTGCAGTGGCAGGACTCAGCGGACCGCCTCACTCGAACGAGTCCACGGTACAACGAACACGCGTTTATGAGCTGTCGTCGACATCATTTGCTCAATGGTCCCTTGTTGGACGTGTCGACGGTAGATCTGTGGGGAGCCGGGCAGACTGGCAAACCATGGCTGCGCTGGCTACAGGATAGAAAAATCACGGTCCGCCGTGTGATCGATGTCAACAACCGGAAACAAGGGAACAGGATTCATGGTGTCCCCGTCATCGCCCCTGAGGAGGTCTTCACACCGGATGGCACACCGTTGATCGTGGCCGTGGGGGCGGCAGGGGCTCGGACCAGGATTATGGAGTTTGTCGTTGATCGCGGCTATCGAATCGGCGCTGACGTGTGGTTCGTGGCATGATTCTCACGATCCAGTCTGGGAAAAACGCTGCCATTTCCTCGGCCGAGTGCCTTGCGTTCGCGTCGACAGTGCAAATAATGCGGCTCATGGTGTCCTGCTTTCTGAAGGAACGGGACGCTGCCTCCAATTGTGGTGGGGCCAGCCAAACCGGGTCAGGTCAGAAATGAAGCAGCCCTGCGGTTATCGGTTCTCAGGTGCATGCGGAGGCAGCGTTGCGTTCCTTCTTTCTTATGTGCCCGTGGCGGCACTTCCCAACATCAGTTGACTCCAGTGGCCGATCTTCTGGATTGTCGCCGCGTGGCGAGCGTGAGAGCGAATGTCCTGCTGTTGTTCCTGTGTTAAATGATGCCTGGCAGTGATCCGCCAGCGTCACGTGAGGTTGAACGCAAACACGAACCGAAAAAATGCTGTCGAACGGGCGGAACCACACGTCCGACGCGTCGGAGCCGTTTGTGGGAGTGAGTCAACTTCATGTCGGTCGGCGTGCCGAATTCGCTCATTGCCATCCTGAATTCAAGTTGCCGCCCACTCTCAACGCGGCACCGGTCTCCCAATTGTGCGGATTCGTCTTTCCCGGCCCGTAGCGGCGGCGAGTGAATTCGCAGAACACGCGGCATTTTGGCTAGACTTCCCCCACACGAGACCTTTGCCGAGCTTCGGCAGACGTCTGAATGAATCCCCCCCACGTCCGCTCGTCGACATCCACGACCGGTCAATGGATACTGGAAGATATGACCCCCAACGATCAAGAAGGCGACAGCACGCCTGAAGCTGACGCCAGTTCCAGGCAGTCGGACTCAAAAGAATCCGCACCGAAGACTCCGAGGGAATCGTCGGGGAAAGGCAATCCCGATTCAGCGGACGAACCGCGTCCAGGACGGGCCTTCAGCTTAATGCCGCTCATCGTCATTGGCTGTTTGCTGATGTTGGTCTGGTTTCTATTCAATTCTCCGACCAGTCACGGCACTGGAGTCCCACACAACTTTTTCCGGTCAGAACTGCTGGCCGGGAACGTCGAATCGTTGACAGTTTATCACATGGCGCACGGCGATGTGTTTACGGGCTCATGGGTCGACATTCCTGTGGAGAATCCCGAATCGGTCACGGGAACGCTGAAAAAGGACTTCAACGTGACGCCGCTGCCAGGCTGGGAGGCAGACGACGAACTGCTCGCCGCGTTGAACAGGATCACTGCCCTGAAAGTCGAGCATACGGAAATGCCGGCCGGCATGCAGGTGCTCATCTGGATCGGGATGAGCCTGATGCTGATTGCATTCATCTGGTTCATGTTCAGGCGTTCCAGTGATCCGTTCAGTGGCGGTGGGATGATGGGTTCTTTTGTGCGGAGCCCGGCGCGGAGATTTGAGAAGGATGAGAAATCGGCAAAGTTCGACGATGTCGCCGGGCTGAAATCGGCGAAGCAGGACCTCGAGGAAGTTGTTCAGTTTCTGAAGACACCCGATGATTTCACGCGTTTGGGGGCCAGAATCCCACGTGGCGTTCTGCTGGTTGGCCCACCGGGGACCGGAAAGACGTTGCTCGCTCGTGCGACTGCAGGCGAAGCCGACGTTCCGTTCTATGCAGTGAACGGGTCGGAATTCATCCAGATGTTTGTGGGGGTTGGAGCAACACGCGTGCGTGATTTGTTCAAGACGGCGCGCGCCAATGCCCCGTGCATCATCTTTATTGATGAAATTGATGCAGTTGGACGGGTCCGTGGCGCCGGAGTGGGGGGCGGTCACGACGAACGCGAGCAGACGCTCAACCAGATCCTCAGCGAAATGGATGGCTTCAGTCAGACCGAGTCCATCATCGTGCTGGCGGCAACCAATCGTCAGGATGTCCTGGATCCGGCGCTTCTGCGTCCCGGCCGTTTCGACCGGCATGTGACCGTTGACCTTCCCGTCAAAGAGGGGCGACTGGGAATTCTAAAGGTCCATACTCGAAAGGTGCCGCTGGCCGAAGATGTCCGTCTGGAAGCTCTGGCGCAGTCGACGATTGGCTATTCCGGGGCGGAACTGCAAAAACTCGTCAACGAAGCAGCTCTCAAGGCCGCTCGCGACGGAAAACGGCGAGTTAGCATGGACGAGTTTCTGTTTGCGCAGGATCTCATCATGATGGGTGCCCTGCGGGAAGAACAGCTCGATGACAGCGAAAAGAAACTCACGGCCTGGCATGAAGCCGGTCATGCGATTCTGGCATGGTTCCAGGAAGGAATGGACATTGTTCACAAAGTGACCATCATTCCTCGCGGCCGAGCACTGGGTATCACGCAGTTGATGCCGGAAAAGGAGATCTACAACGTCAGCGAATCGATCCTCAGAAAACGTCTGGTGATGATGCTGGGTGGACGCGCCGCTGAGAAGCTCGTGTTCAACGAAGGTTCTGCGGGGGCCGAAAATGATATTGAACGAGCGACCAATCTGGCTCGTCGGATGGTCGCCAGCTGGGGGATGTCTGAAGCCATCGGACCCGTCTCGTTCAAGCAATCAGACGAACATCCCTTTCTGGGCAAGGAGATGCACACCTACCGCGAATTCAGCGAGGAAACAGCCCGCATTATCGACATTGAAGTCCAAAAAATAATGCAATCGTCCCACGAACGGGCCACCCAACTGCTGACCGAAAAACGATCAGAACTGGATGCACTGGCCAACGCTCTGCTCGAACACGAATACCTGGAACGTAAAGAACTGAAAGAACTTCTGGGGCCCCGTCCCGGTGAGACGCTGGAGCCGCAACCGGCTGAGACGGAAGAAGAAATCGCTTCTTCAGACCCGACTGACGGCGAGATCAAATGACGGGTTGCCAGCCTGGTTCGTACGCCCGCTTCCAGTAGGCCTGCGCAGCCTCATTGTTCTGCACATGGCCATTCGAAGGATCGCAGCGCAATGAATCACCGGTTCGGTGAGCGATATTGCCCAAATGGCACAGCAGTGTGCTTTTGTGTCCTTCGGCGATCTCCGCGTTGAGCAGTCCATAATCATCGGCTCGAATGGCATCGACGAAGTTCAGGACGTGTTCTGAATCTGATCGCTTGCCGTCCGCTCGATCAGTCTCAGTGCCGCGCTGGTCGTAGACGCGGTATCCCCAGTCCGTCAGTTTGATGGTGCCGTCCTCGCCGTGAAACGTTGTACCGAACGATTCACCGTCCACGCCACGGCGATTACAGCTGAGTCCCTCCCAAACACACTGGCGTCCGCCTTCAAATTCGAACGACACGACGTGTGTGTCGGCCGTCTCCTGATCGTCATCGAAGCGATATCGGCCGCCGGATGAGGTCACTCGGATCGGATAATCTGCCTGCAAGCCCCAGCGAGACAGGTCGAGCGAATGGATGCCATTGTTGCCCAGTTCACCGTTGCCGTAGTGCCAGAACCAGTGCCAGTTGTAATGCACCCGGTTGGACGTATACGTTTGTCTTGGAACCGGGCCTTGCCACAGTTCGTAATCAATGTGCGGCGGCACGTCGACGGGTGTTCCGAGTCCGATCGTTCCTCGCAGACTGGCGTACCAGCTGCGGCTGTAGTAGACGCGACCGATCCTGCCCTCATGCACCATCCTGATCGCATCGCGAATGGTACTGCTGCTGCGACGCTGGCTGCCCATCTGCACGCAGCGTTTGTGACTGTGGGCGGCTTGAACCAGGGTTTCACCTTCCCACGGATTATGGCTGCACGGTTTTTCCACATAACAGTGTTTTCCTGCTGAGCAGGCCAGAATCGCGGCTGGTGCGTGCCAGTGATTCGGTGCCGCACACACCAACCCGTCGACTTCAGGATCGTCGAGAATGGTACGAAAGTCGCCTGTGGTTCGAACGGCGTAGTCATGTTTGCCGTCGAGGACTTTGGCCGCCGCCGCGAGTCGTTTGCTGTCAGTGTCGCAGAGATACCGCACCTCAACGCCCGGGGTTGCAGCGAACGTTTGAGCCAGCGACATGCCGCGTCCGAGTCCCATAATGCCGACCACAACTCTGCGGGGAGCGGTTTTTTCCGCGGCATGCACGGCTGGGGAGTGTGCCAGTCCCGCAGCCAGGACCGAACTCGTGGTTGTGGCCGCCGCCACAAAATTGCGTCGGGAGACCGAGTCAGCCGTTGCGGCGACGGGTTCATGATTCATCGAGATTCTCCTGTGCAGGTGCCTGGGGCGGGGTTTGGAGGCGAACATGATCTTCACTTCATATACTGATCGTTGAGAATGCGCGCTGCAAACCAAATGAGACCGCAGGAGTCCGGATGTCTGTGGCGGTTTTGCCTGCTCTAACCCGTTTTTCAGGATAAGTTTGTGGCATCCGGCTTGGCGTTTCGTCGATGGAAAGCTAGACTGTGGGCATCAAAATTGAGTTTTGGCGCCCCTGCTGCGCCGATCGACTGAGAGAATTTGGAGGGTTTTGGTGGTTAAGCTGCGTCTGCGCGACAACGAGAATGTGAACGATGCTGTGAAGCGATTCCGCAAGCTGGTAGAGCATGCAGGGATCAAGAAGGAAATGCGTAAACGCGAGTTCTTCGAAAAGCCGAGCGATGAGGCTCGCCGGAACCGCCGCCGAGCTGCGTTGCGAGCTCGACGAGCTCAGACTCAACCAGTGATCGGTGGCTGACCAAGTCACCAGCTGCCAGTGCAGTTGTTCGGAGCCACAAGGATCGGAGCCACAAAGTTCGGAGCCACAAAGTTCGGAGCCACAAAGTTCGGAGCC
>JBDOMX010000756.1:0-8313 GCA_039831615.1 Planctomycetaceae bacterium | reverse complement strand
GAATTTCTCCGCAGCCCGGTTCGCCGATTTTTCATCGATTCATTTCTGGAAGCATCGTGCCATCGAATTTGCCTCACCGGACGGCAGCGATGCCGGACAGCCGGTGCCCTGGACAGTGATTGCACGATTCGATTCCGGCATGGCAGCCATTGTGCGCATTCGCCGAAAAGCCGGCGGCGAAGTGTATCTGCTCGCCAGCGGCTGGCATCCGAGCGACAGCCAGTGGGCGTTGTCGTCCCGGTTCGCGCCGATGCTCGCTGGATTCCTAAGACTGGCCGAACCTGTTTCGTCCGCATACCGACATCTGACAATAGGAGACATTCTTGATCCAGCCATGCTGGTCGGATCTTCCCAGTGGACCCTCGAACGCCCTGATGGGTCATTGGAATCATTCGGAGACAACATGACAGTCGGCATGGAGCAAATCGCCATCGACCAGCCCGGCCGATTCACGGTACGCAGTTCAGTCGATGAGAACGACACAACAATGACACTGCTCGCCGAAGTTTCTGCTGAGGAGTCTCGCACGGCCACTTTGCCGGCCGGTCAGCTGTACGCGCTTGGCATCACGGCGGACGAAATCACAGCCGGAACTGGTGAGTTCAACGTCAACCCATCCGAATCAGCACAGGCTTCCGCTGCGGAGCTGGAGGCCCAACAGAAATACTGGCGCTGGTTCCTGCTGGCCGGGTTATCATGTCTGTTGGCAGAAGCCATGCTGGCCGCTGTCATTCATCGTCGTCAGCTGGAGGTTGTCTGATGGCCATATCAATTCTCGAACATCGACTCTCGGCGGTTGCCAGCCGCCTGCACCGCCTGCGGGTGCTCCGCCGGCAGTCAGCATGCTGGCTACTGGTCATCGTTCCGGCCGTCGTCCTGTGCCAGGTGTTGCCGACGTCAGGATTGCCGCTGCGAAGAGAATCGCTGTCGCTCATCGTCGCTTCTGTACTCGGACTTATTCTGGCCCGCCGAAAACAGACGACCCCTACGTGGCTTGAGGCAGCGCGCCTGGTCGAGCAGCATAACCCTGGACTCAATGACGTCGTGCTGACAGCCGTCCGACAAAAATCAACTGACTTTGGTGTCAGTCCTGTCCTGGCCTCACGCGTCCGGGAGGAAGCGGATACAGTGGCTTTGGTCTCCGACTGGGCATCTGTGGTTTCCAGACTGCAGATGTTCAAATGGTTGATGGCCAGCCTGCTGGCATTTGCCGCACTGGTGACTTCGGTGGTTGCCGCTGGACGTCTGCTGCCGACTACTTCCGCCAACAACGCCCTGACCGCGCAGGACTCCGCTACACTTGACGACACGACAAGAGTGCTGGTGGAACCCGGTGACACGGAAATCGAGAGAGGAACGGGGGTGACCGTGGTCGCCCGATTCCAGGGACCGCCGCCATCTCACGCAGCCGTCCGTTTCAGGCCGGATCACCCGCACAATGATGGCACGACGGCTGACGAACAACCGGCTCCAGCGATTTCAACACTCAACATGTCGCTCACCGTGGATGCCGGTGTGTTTACGGCTCGGCTTCCGGCCGTGGCTCGGGACGGCAGCTATGTCGTCGTGTATGGAAACGACGATTCATGGCTGCCTGGTCGACACCAGACATCATCCGCGTATCGAATCAACACATTTGTACGACCGCGCGTGACGCAGGTCGATGCCAGCATTACTCCACCCGCATGGACGGGCCGTGAGCCGTCCACCATTGAGGATACTCTGCGGATTGTCGCCATCGAAGGCGCGACTGTCACGTTGCGAATTTACCTTAACAAGCCGGTCACCAGCAGCCATCTGGAGTCCGATAGCAATATCAGAATCCCGCTGACTGTCCTGTCCGCCGAAAAACTGCAATTGGAGGCAACGATCACTGCCAGCGATGATTCAGTCCTGACGGTTTCCCTGCAGGACGAACAGGGAAGGTCGGCGAGTGAAGATACACAAATCACACTGAAAATTATTGAGAACGAACCGCCGGCGATTCGCATCACCTTTCCACAACCGGACAACAGCGTTTCGGCACTGCAGGAAGTCACCACAGAAGCTGAGATGGAAGACGACTTCGGTATCATCGATTACGGCATCACCTATTCACTTTCGGGGGGCGACCCGAGGACACTGTCACTGGCGGAAGACACCGAAACCCCTGCGACCACCGCATCGACGGCTCATACGATGGACCTGGAGTCATTGGGTGCAGAACCCAATGATCTGCTCATGTGGAACTTCTATGCGGACACGTATGTGACTGGTGGCCGGATTCACAGGTCGCTGAGTGACCTGATGTTAGCCGATGTCAGACGTTTCGAAGAGATGTTTCACGAATCCCGGCAACCGGGTGGCCAGGGACAGCCGCAGCAAAGCGGAGGCCCGGCCGACGATCTGCTGCAGATCCAGAGGCAGATTGCTGTCGCGATCTGGAACATTCAGCGTTCACTGACCGGTTCCACCAGGACCGTTGGCAACACAACGGCCAAAGACGTCAATACAGTTCGGAAGTCACAGGAGGTGGCCCTCGTACAGCTCGACGAGGTCAAACGATCAGCAACCGCCGATCCCGAAGTCTCCGACGCCATCGAGGCCGCTGGTAATCAGATGATTGAGGTCGTGGATGCCTTGACGGAGTTTTCGTTGACGACACCCGAACCCACCATCACTGACGCATCCTCATCCGCACAGGCGGCGTTCCGGCAGTTGTTGCGACTGCGGTCGGCCGAGCATGACATCCAGCGATCTCAATCGAAAGGCGGCCAGGGTTCCGGTCAGCAAAACCGTCCCATGCAGGAACAGCTCAACCAGCTGGAACTCGACAACGACCGTAATCGCTACGAAACCGAGCAGCAGGCGCAACAGGATTCGAGAACAGACGAGCAACGTGACCAACTGCAGGTCCTGAGCCGACTCAGGGAACTGGCTCGCCGCCAGAACATGCTCAACGAACGTCTCAAACAGCTTGAATCTGAACTTCGCCACGCCGAAACCGACGATGAGCGCGACCACATTCAGCGCGAATTAAAGCGATTGCGAGATGAGCAACAGGAGTTGCTGCGTGACGTGGATGAGTTGACCGAACGAATGGATCAGTCACGCACCCGGAATAATCCAGAGCAGAGTCAGCTTCGCGAGCAGGTTGCTCAGGCACGCAAAAACGTGCGGCAGGCGTCTCGAGCACTCAATGACGGTCAACTCTCCGAAGCCCTGTCTGAAGGAACCCGCGCCGAACGTCAGTTTGACCAGTTGCAGCAGGATTTTCGCAATCAAACATCATCAGCGTTTGCCGAGGCGGCACGTGATCTTCGACAACAGGCGCGGGAGTTGAGTCAACGTCAGCAGGAACTCGCCAATCAACTCTCCGGAGAACAACAGGACGACAATCCGGATGAATCGCCGGACAGACCACCGTCGCTGCGCAGTCGACCGCACAACGATGGAATTGAGCGCAAACTGGGTCAGCAGCGAGACGACCTCCAACGAATCCTTGAACAGTCAAAAGAACTCATCGAGCGATCTGAAGACAGCGAACCTCTGCTTGCCCGTCGGCTGTACGAAGCGGTGCAGCAGGTGCAGGACATGCGGACAGAAGATGCACTTCGCACTGCTGAATTTCTGGCGGGACGGGGCTTGTGGCCGCAGGTCACGGAACCCGAACAGGCCGCTCGCCGCGGCATCCGGAGGTTGCAGAAAGGAATTGAAGGTGCGGCCGAGTCTGTCCTGGGCGGTGAAACGGAATCGCTGCAGCTGGCACAGAAGACACTGGAGGAACTTTCCGAAGAGTTGTCCGATGAACTGTCAGAAGCGACTGGCAGGAACTCGACGGAATCCTCCGATGACCCGCAACGGCACCAGGAAACAAGACGCGAGGACGGGACGCAGCAGGAAAATACAATGCAGCGAGCTGAGCCCGATCAAAACGAAAACGGTCCGCTCGGTCAGGAGTCTCAGTCCAGGCAGAAGCCGGCAGAGTCCTCATCAGACAGTTCGGGACAGAATACGTCATCACAATCGGAGTCGGAGTCGGAGTCGCCGCAGTCTTCACCGGGTCAAGCGACGGGGAGTCCGAAACCGGTTGACGCAGGCCAGGACGGACCCAGGTCACCGTCAGGATCCGCGCAGCAGTCGGGGCCTGGTGGCCAACAGTCCTCGAAAACTCCGTCTGGCCAATCGAATTACTCCATTCTGCGCGGGGGTGGCCGCGAATCCGGTAGCGCTCAAACCGCGACCAGCCGTCCCCTGACGGGCAACGACTTTGTTGACTGGTCCGACCGTCTGCGTGACGTTGAAGAGTTGCTCGACGATCCTGAAATGCGGCAGCAGGTCGCCAGAGTCCGTGACCGCGCACGTTCGATGCGGGCCGAGTTTCGACGCCACGGCACGGAGCCTCAGTGGGATCTGGTGGAATCCGGTTTACTGGACGAAATGCAGAGCCTGCAGCGCCGACTGGCTCAGGAAATCGCCGCACTGACCTCCGATCGCAACATGGCTCCGATTGATCGTGAACCAGTCCCCGAAGAATTTGATGAATTGGTGCAACGATACTATGAACTGCTGGGTCTGGAGTGGAATGAGGCGGCACCATGATGCTGCTCACCTCACTTTTTTGCCCGGCCCGTCTGCTCATCGGCGACAATCACTGGATGTGGCCGGCGATTGCGATCGGGGCCGTGGGGACTCTGTTGACAGTCCTGCTGAATTACCGACGACTTCCAGCGACGGGTCTGGCCGCAGCGCTGCGGGTCATCGGCTGGCTGCTGGTCACCGCCTGTCTGGTCAATCCTTTGTGGAGCGGTGCACGGCCTCGCCAGGGAGCCAATGTTTTTGCCGTCGTTGTCGACAACAGCCTCAGCCAGACCGCCCTGGATCGCGATGACCAGTCACGCGCAGATCGATGGAGCCAACTTCTTGAACAGGGTGAACGAACCGATTCACGAGGCTGGCTGCATCGCATTGACGAACATTTTGAGTTGCATCGATACACAATCAGCAATCACCTGCAGCGGACACCACGATTCGACTCGCAGGACTTTGATGGTCAGTCGTCGCGGCTGAATTCCGGTCTGACTGAACTGGCCAACCGGTTTCGGGGGCAACCTTTGGCCGGGATCCTGTTGCTCACCGACGGCAACGCCACCGACGACGTTGTCAATCCGACGGAATGGCCCGGTCACACCCCGGTGTATCCAGTTGAGTTGAACAGTGCCTCGATGCCGCCCGACCTTGCCATACAGAGAGTCAGCGCCAGCCAGTCCGACTTTGACGATGCTCCCGTTTCTGTCCAGGTCCTGCTGCACACCACCGGCGTCTCACGGGAGTCGGTCCGTACGTCGCTGATGGATGCAGACGGCAATCTGCTGGAATCGCAACTTCGCGCGGCAGACGACGACTCGCCCGTACGATTCAAGGTGCGACCGACGACAGCAGGGACTGTGTTCTATCGAGTTCATGCCGAACTGCAGACGGACGAAGGATTACCCGTTTCGGAAGCGACAGACGTCAACAACACTTTTCTGGTGGCTGTCGATCGGGGCAGTCGACCGCGACGGATCCTTTATGTGTCCGGAAGGCCCAACTGGGAGTTTAAGTTCCTCAGGCGGGCCATCGAAACGGATCCTCAAACTGAACTCGTGGGACTGATCCGGATTGCCCGTAAGGAAGCAAAGTTTGAATTTCGAGGGCGGTCGGGAGAACGATCCAATTCATTATTTCGTGGATTCGAACAATCAGAACAGGAAGTCGCCGAAGAATACGATGAACCGGTCCTGGTGAGGCTGGGAACCAAAGACGACGAAGAGCTGATGTCAGGTTTTCCCGAAGAAGCGACTGACCTGTTTCAATATGATGCACTGATTCTGGACGACATCGAGGCTGATTTTTTTTCGGCTGATCAGCAACAGCTGATTCGCGAGTTCGTCGCTCGTCGTGGTGGCGGACTGCTGATGCTGGGAGGCCAGGAATCATTTCGGCAGGGAGGGTACGATCGCACCCCCATTGGTGAAATACTGCCAGTGGATTTAAGGACAGCAGCGGGCGCAGCCAGTGGCGTCGTCCGCCTGAATCTGACGCGAGAAGGCTGGCTGCAGCCATGGGTGCGATTACGTTCGGATGAAGAGGCGGAGTTCACTCGACTTCAGGCGATGCCCTCCTTTCACACGTTGAATCCAACCCTTCGTATTCGTCCCGGCGCGCAGTTGATGGCGACAGTATCCGACGCTGCGCAGCAGTCCTGGCCAGCGCTGGTCATTCAGCGATTTGGCCGAGGTCGTTCAGCTGCACTTTGCGTGGGGGATCTGTGGCGGTGGCGGCTCCATGAAGCCCGGCTTCCCAATCAGTCACGAAGTGGCGGCAACAAATCACAGATTCACAACGAAATACCGTGGGAGGCTACGCCACGGGAAGATCGCGATGACTATTCGCGATCTGCTCGTCAACTGACTCGATGGCTTGTCTCCGACGTGCCACTGCGGCTGGATGTATCGACGAGTCGCGTTCCCGATCAGGGCGTGCATGCATGGAGATTGTCAGCGACAGTGCGAGGTCCTGAATTTGAAGTCCGCGAAGACGCTGCGGTCATGTTTGACGTCATTCGTGCGGATGGGACAACGTTGAAACTTCCGGGGCGTCCAGCCAACGATGAAGTCGGCAGATATGATGCCGAGGTTTCCGCCGGCGAATCAGGCCTCTGGCATTGCAAAGTCACGGCGACGCTGGAGCGTCCCGAAAAAACTCCGGAAGAACTGACCGCTGAACACGGCTGGGTCACTCAACCTGAGCGGGAGGAAATGTCGTCTCTGCAAATCGACCGGTCGTGGATGCAGACGATGGCGGAACAAAGCGGCGGACGCGTGGTGCGGAGTGACGATCTCGACTCATTCGTGGACAGGCTGCAATCGACGGAAGCACCCATGATGGAATTCTTCACGTGGCCCATCTGGCATCAGTGGAGTGTTTTCTTCGTGGTGTTGGTCTGTCTGGGAGGCGACTGGACGATTCGGCGCCGGATGGGCTATCCGTAGAGGCACTGGTGCTGTTCAAATCTGCGCACAAACTACGCTGCACCGAGTGCGTCGTATGCAGTCCGCAGCAGCCGTTCCGTTTCATCGAAACTGATGCAGCCATCGGTGATGGAGACTCCATATTCCAGGGCTGAGAGGTCGTTGCCAAGCGCCTGCTTGCCGGCTTTGAGATTGCTTTCGAGCATCAGCCCGACGATCGTGTGATTTCCTGCGACGCGCTGGCGAATCACATCGTTCCAGACGGCGGGCTGCCTGGTGTAGTCCTTTTCAGAATTCGCGTGACTGCAGTCGACGACGAAGCGCGGAGGCAAACTGGCCTCGTTCAGCAAACGCGTGGCTTCGGCCAAACTCGCCTCGTCGTAGTTCGGCCCTTTTCGTCCGCCTCTGAGAATCAGGTGTCCCAGCTGGTTCCCTCTGGTCTTGACCACACACGTGTTGCCATCGTTGTCCATTCCGAGGAAACGATGTTGGGCACGAGCAGCCTGCATGGCATTGATCGCGACCTGCAGACTGCCCTCAGTGCTGTT
Organism: Planctomycetaceae bacterium; assembly: GCA_039831615.1. Classification (GTDB taxonomy): domain Bacteria; phylum Planctomycetota; class Planctomycetia; order Planctomycetales; family Planctomycetaceae; genus S139-18. The sequence continues at coordinate 773 of JBDOMX010000756.1, read as the reverse complement.
CTTGAATCCCACGGGCATTGAAAGTCCACTGGCAATCTGACGATGGGTGGGTGATTCAGTCGTGCGGGCGCCAATGGATGCCAGCGTAATCAGGTCTGCAATATACTGAGGAGTAATCGGCTCAAGAACTTCGCTGGCCGCCGGCAGGCCGAGTTCCGCCACGTTGAGCAGTATTTTGCGGCCGAGCTCCAGTCCGGCGGTGAGATCAAAGGTGTCATTGAGATGAGGATCGTTGATGAGCCCCTTCCAGCCGACCGTGGTCCGCGGTTTTTCGAAGTAGACACGCATGACCACCACCATCCGGTCAATCACATCTTTGGCCACTGTCTGCAACCGCCGCGCGTACTCCATCGCGATTTGTTCGTTGTGAATCGAACACGGACCAACGATCGCGATCAACCGATGGTCCTCTCCGCGCAGGATGCGGGCAACGGCCTGACGTGAATCGTAGACCGCCCTGGCAGTCGAATCCGATACCGGCAATTGACTTTTCAGATTCGCAGGAGATGTCAACGGCGTGGTGCCGAGGATATTGACGTCCTGAATGAGCTTTTGTGTTTCGGTCATAGAGAGATCTGATGTCACGGGCCGGGGCAGCTTCGTTTCGATACCGGGGTTTCAGTGAATGACTGGCTGCAATCCCTGCTCTACAAGAGCAGTCGATGAAACAAGTATTTATCGGGTTCATGGCTCGATCAATCGCCGAGCTGAATTCCCTGGAATCCGGAATCAGGTCGACGGACTGCTGCCGGCTGCCGAAGACGCGATCCGTT
>JBDOMX010000899.1:0-8316 GCA_039831615.1 Planctomycetaceae bacterium | reverse complement strand
GTAGGCAAACAATCGCGTGCTGCGGCTGATTTGCAGCTTGTCGGTGGCGTCGGTGAAGAAGTGCTGAGTGATTTCATCTCCCTGCCCACTGCGGACGGTCGACTTTCTGCCGCTGTGAACCGGATGATCAGGAGCTTCGACAAACTGCCACGGACTGTTGCCGTCCGGTTTCGCTCCGGCGGGTAGTTCATCATCAATCCAGATGAATTCCTGTTCGGTCAGCGCACCTAAAGGTTCGGTAGGTTTCGGATCTGTGTAAGCGATTTCGGACAGCAGCATTTCAATTTGGGTATCAATCGCAGCTAGTTCCTGTGTGTACAGATCCTGTTGTTCCCTCTGCTTTGCATTCGGAACCTTGACAACGGGTGGCGGCAGCAGAGCATTGCCATCCATCGCTTTTTCAGTGAGGCTGAAGAAGTACGAGAACAGCTGGTAGAATTCTTTTTGTGTGAGTGGATCGAATTTGTGGTCGTGGCATGCCGCGCATCCGGCGGTGAAGCCCAGCCAGACCGTGGACGTGGTTTCCACGCGGTCGACCGCGTAACGCATATAGTACTCGTCATCGATCGATCCGCCTTCGCTGGTGGTCACATTGCAGCGATTGAATCCTGTCGCGACGCGCTGACTCAAGGTGGGATCGGGTAACAGATCTCCGGCGATCTGTTCAATCGTAAACTGATCGAATGGCTGATTATTGTTGAATGCGTCAATGACCCAGTCGCGGTAAGGCCAGATCGATCGTTCGTTGTCCAGGTGCAGACCGTGCGTGTCGCCGTATCTCGCTGCATCCAGCCAGATCCGGGCCATATGTTCGCCGTATTGTCTGGAATCCAGCAAACGATCCACAACGTGTTCAAATGCGTTCTCGGATTCGTCGGCCAGGAACTCATCGACTTCCTCGATCGTGGCGGGCAGACCGGTCAGGTCGAGGGTCACTCGACGGATCAAAGTCTCCTTCTCCGCACGTTCCTCGGGTGCAAGGTCGTTCGACTTCAATGTCTCATGAATGAAGTTGTCGATGGGATTATGTGCCTGCCAGCCGTCCGTTGCTGCGGCGACGGACGGTTTTATCGGCGGTTGAAACGCCCAGTGACCTGACCACTCAGCTCCTTCGGTGATCCATTGTTTGATCAGACCGATCTGAGCGTCGGTGAGGGTCTTTCCGGAATCCGGGGGAGGCATCTTCTGGTCGGGATCACTGGACGAAATTCGACGGACGAGTTCACTTTGGTCGCTGTCGCCAGGCACGACGGCCGCGTGCCCTGAATCAAGGGTGACCAGGGCCGATTCGTGATTGTCCAGTCGCAAACCACTCTCACGATTAGCTTCATCGGGACCATGGCATTTGAAGCAGTTATCGGACAACAGTGGCAGGACATCGCGGCTAAAATCAATGTCAGCGTTGTCAGCAATAGTAGATTTTACGGGCCACATCACAACCAGCAGAGCCGCTGTTGCTGTTCGAATCATCATGCAGGTACTCAATGTGCGTCTGGAAATTATGATTTGTCGTGAGAAGCGGGTGTCTCTTCTGGTCATACACCGACTTGCCGTCAACATGCCGAAGTGCAGAACGACATGATCGTTCCTGCACTTCACTGTTTATTGTGGCGCAGGCAGAGTGATCAGTTTGCTGACGTCGACACCTTTACGACTGAGTTCTTCGGCGATCGATTGCGCCGCTTCGGCAGCTGCGTCTTTGAGTCCGGGAAGCTCCTGCGCCTTGATTGCCACTTTAAGGCCTTCGACGTCGGGTCGGAGTGCCAGGACCTCTAACGCCAGTGTCTGTTCTTCCCGGCGAATGGCTGCGTCAATCGCGATCTGACACATGTCGGCACGTTGTTTTCCCCGAGAGAATTTTCTGGCAAGGCCGAGGTAGCCGCGCAATCCCCGGACTTTATATTTATTTGCAGAGGCCGATTTCGCCAGATTCAGGAGGACGGGTGCTGCCTCCAGATTATTCCACTTCCCAAGTAAACGACTCCCGGTATCCTGTTGTTGCGGGTCGCTGCTGTTTGCGGCAATTGCAAGTGTCTGAAGTGCTTTGCTGCCTCCGACGTCACTGAGGATTTCCAGCAGCGTGGTTTTTGTGGCCGATGAGGATCGCGGCAGCGCATTCGCGAGCTCAGTCACGCACGCGTCGCGGTCCGGCATGCGCACGCTCGCTGCTCTTAATGCCGCCTGGGCAACCACTACATCTCCAGCGTCCCTGGAATCAACGACTTGCGAAACCAGAACCGGAAGGTGCGTGAGTGTCACGATTTGCCCCAGTGCAACCAACGCAGCGTGGCGCACTTTCTGATCTGAGTGTTCCAGCGCCTTCAGAACATGTGGGACAGCGTCGATTCGTCTGCGACCAACCAGTTCCAGCATCAACGTGTCGCTGTTGGGGCCGGCCTGCTCCAGAATCCTGACGATCTGAGCGTCAACGTCATTTCCTGGAAGCACTGCAATGGTATCTTTGGCCGCCCGTGACAGGTCTGCGTCGTTTCCGGCGGCGATTTCGAGCAGCGGTGACAGGCAGGAATCGTTTCCGACGCGTTCGAGTGCATCGATTGCTGAAAGTCGAACCACTTTGGGACCTTCCTGGGCAGAGCTCAGCACTGCCGAAAGGACGAGAGTATCCGGCCGGTCGGCCATCGCCTGAATGATGAGAGCAGCTCGGTCCGGCGTCGCGCGTGCTGTCTCGGCAGCCAGTTCTTTATCGACGTCGTTGCCGGGAAATTCGCGAGCTGTGCCCAGGGCAAGTTGAAACATCTTCTTTTCCGGTGATTGTAGTAATTCCAGCAGCAGCGGGATGCCGTCCTGGTTGCGAGCGAGAATGGCGCCACGAGTTGCTTCGATGATCCTCTGCATGGGGACATCCGCACGGCGCACTTCATCGTAGATCTCGATTGCTGCGACGGCATCGCCTTCTGAAAGCAGGCGTTCAGCACATAAGACGCAACCTTCAGCAACGGCCGATCGGATGTCTTCGTGTGCCGTCGCCAGAGTTGTTCGAAGTAACTCTGTGGCCGCCGGATTTCCGATGTGTCCCAAGGCGACGGCGGCGGCAGAAGCCGCGTCTGCATTCGCATCCTGTAGTTTTTCTGCCAGCGAATCAACAGCGTGGGCGTCCCGGCGAACGCCGATCGAATTGATCATGCCAATCAACAAACGGCCTTCAAGCGAATCGGCCGCTGTCCGCAGCGCTTCATCGGCTGCGGGCCCCGGGATGGATTCCAGCGCAATCCGCGCCCAGGAGGACAATTGTGGGTCGGGGAGCAGATTTGCCAGCTCGGGAACTGCTGCATCCGATCCATGGATGGCGAGGTTTTTGCAGGCGATTGCTTTCTCAGCTCCTGGTGCATCGGAGCGAAGCACTGCCAGCAGTTCGTTTTCTTTGTCGGGTGACGTGTCCTGAGTGTCGACGGCCCAGGCCGAAGCGCCCGTTGCGGCAATCACTGCAATGAGCAGAATGGCCGAGAGATTACGCGTTGGAATGATGTTCATGTTAAGGGTCCGGAACTAATCTGGATGGTGTGGATGAAGTGTTGCTTCTTCAGCTGACGCAGCGGCTCGAAGCCACAGTCAAGAAAAATTCACAATCTCCACGGCTCCCTAAGTGCCTCTGATCGCAGACGATTGGCTTGTTCGTCGTTGATAAATCTGTTTTCCACATTGTCGAACCTGACCTGACGGTCCAGATGCAGGGCGATGTTTGCTGCATGGCAGGCAATGTGCGCGTTGCACGCTGCCTGGGCATTGCCCTTCGGTTGACTTCGAGTTTTTACGCAGTCGAGAAAATCGCGGACGTGGAATGTGGCGGGGTAGCCGCCAATTTCCTCCACGCTTCGGCCGGCCAGCAATTCCGGAGAACTTAGTACCATTTTACCGCTGTCACCCGCTTCGACCCAGCCGGTCTCTCCTTCGAATCGCACCGGGCAGGAACCCAGCGGAATCCAGCCCGTCTCACGGAAGATGAGCTCAGTTCCATTTTCGTATCGCGCGACAAGCTGGCCATCTTTCGGCGCGTTGTACTCAACCGGCGGCAGGCAATCATCCACTGCCCATTGGCAGAGGTCCACGCAATGTGAACCCCATTCCAGCACACCTCCACCGACCAGCCCGCCACCTTTTTCGAAATTGAAACCATCGAGCAATTTTGCGTTGAACGGACGCCATGCGGCTGGACCAAGATACATGTCCCAATCGACGACTTCCTGGTCTGGCTCAGTCTCAGGAACCAGCCAGCCGCTCATCATGGCCTGCATGCCAGCCGGGTGGGCATAAACTTTCCTGAGTTTTCCGAGTTTGCCCGTGCGGGCCAGTTCGCAGGCAAATGAGAAGTGCGGCAGATTTCGTCGTTGAGTTCCGGCCTGGAACACGCGTCCGGTCCGTCGCATGGTGTCGGCCAGAATCAAACTCTGGCTGATGTTTTTCGTGACCGGCTTTTCACAGTACATATCCTTGCCGGCTCTTGCGGCGGTCATTGCGGCCGTTGCATGCCAGTTCGGTCCGGTGGCGATCAGGACCGCGTCAATATCAGGGCGATCCAGCAGTTCACGAAAGTCGCGGTAGGTATCGCAGTTCTCATTGCCGTTGTGTTCGTCAACAATGTTCTTGACTTCCCCACGCCGTTTTTGCTTGATGTCGGCAACCGCCACGAACTGGACATCATCCTGTTGCAGGAAGCAGCCGAGGTCGTAGCCGCCTCGTCGTCCAATCCCGATGCCTCCAACCACCACTCGCTCACTGGGAGCGACGGCACCATTCTTTCCGAGAGCCGAACCGGGAATAATCGTGGGTGCCATCACGGCGGCACCGGTCGTCGTTGCTGCGGTCTTCAGGAACCCGCGACGATCAACTTGTGTTACGTTTGTCGACATTGAGATGGTCTCCTGCTGGTGCTGCTGGCTGGAACCGAATGATGTTCGCGTGTCTCCGCGTCCTGGTGACTCGCCGGCCACCTGTTTGCTTCCGGCGAGCTCGTGCGAACGGGCCTGTGAAAACAGTGTAGTCGACCAGGCAGACTCCGCACAGCAGAAATCAGTCCTCGTCTGCAATCAGCATAGCCACACCACACACGCCCCGCCAGACCCGAGGCAGCAATACCCGCAATCCGATCACCTCGGATTCCCTACCGCGGATGATGCTGATTCGTGGCCGCGGCGGACGAGCCACAGCCCACCATCCATGGCCCCGCAAGCCACAGAACCCGCGACGGATTGTCGAACACTGCCCTCATCGTACGAAGGCACGTCATGCATATTTCGGGTTCGGGGCGTCAATGAATACAGTTGAGCGTTGGTGATGTGGAACTTCAGACGGATCGACCGGCCCTGCGTAGCCACTTCCGCCCATCAACAGCAAAGTGCCCGCGATTGCGCGTCGAGAAGATCGCGTACAAGCCGTCCGTCCGGAGGGCTTTCCGCTTCGCTCTCAACGGCAAGCACCTGCCGCACCGGACACCGCGGCGGAAAGGTGTCGGGATCGCGAAATTTCAGTCGGACGTCGCACAGATTGGCAATGACTGTCGACGTATTTCTAGAATGCGACAAACGGATCGTCTCAGGGTCTGAGTGACGGACCATCAGTCGCGGTCCCCTGCTCTTTCAATTTGTCAGGCCAGACGTCCCGGAGATGCAAGTGAATACGGTCAGGTCCATCGCGCTTCATTTCGTTGTTGTGGTTGGAAATGTTATGAGCTGTGCGGGCACTCCTGCGACCGATCCACCACGACCGCTGCTCCGCCTTCAGTATCAGATCCCCGATCCGAGTTTTTGCCAGGCAGCAACCTGCGTCGATTATGAGCAGGACGGGCGTCGTGCCATTCTGTTTGCATCCAGAAGTACGGGAAAGCTGCAACTTGTCGAAGCAGCAAACGGCGCTGTTCGTTGGGAACGAGAGCTCGACGGCAGGCAGCAGTCTCTCTCCGTATACGACGTCGATGGCGACGGAGCCTGGGAGATTCTTTATTCCGTATCCGATCCCGGTCGCCTGTACCTGCTGGACCAAAATGGGAACCTGCTGCGACAATGGGATTCGGCCGACTCCAAACTCGGCAATTCGCCGGTGATCCTGGACGGCGATGGAGACGGTGTGCTCGATGGCTATCTCGGCACTCGGACCAACGCGCTGGTACGACTCAATATGGCCAACCTCGCGGTGCTCAATCAACGTGACAACTGGGTTCAGTGTGGTTGCTATACGTCGGCGATGGATGTCGATCTGGATGGCCGGTGGGATCTGTTTGCCGGCTCGGGCGATGACACTTCCGCGAAGGGCTCCCTCGTTCGCTTTGACCCGATCTCTCTGAAAAGTATCTGGTCGTGGTCGACGAACGATAATGCGTCCAGTGCCGACGCCGTGCTGGCCGACATCGATGACGACGGTTTCGTTGAGGTGATCAAGTCGGTCGACAACTATGCCGGCGACGATCCACACGACGCAATCTACGCCTTCGAGACGGACGGGGAACTTCTATGGAAAGTACCGGGGCTTGCCGGCGAAGACTCTCCGAATATTGCCGACCTCGACGGCGACGGTGATGTTGAGATCGTGGGGATGACGTTTGGCAGCATGGTTTACTGTCTGGACGCAAAGGGAAAACTTCAGTGGAGTCAGGATCTCCGCCCGGAGCTGGACGATTCAGCACATGCTTATCTGGCTCCGATTCTGGGCGACGTGGACGGCGACCGGGAGCTGGAGGTCATTGCTCTGACCAATGGCGGCTTCACCCAACAGGCACACGGCATCGTGTTCGCGCTGTCGGCGGACGGCGAGATCATCGATAAGCTGGATGTCGGTGGTGACCGGTACTGGGGAGAAGCTTTTTACTGCAATGTTGACGACGATCCGTTCCTGGAGATTGTGGTTTCGGGCAGCGGGGGAATGGATGTGATCGAGACACGGGGGGTTGGCCCAGCAACGGAACACTTTCAACGCCGCCGTTCCTATCAGCGTCTCAACGTGATTCCGTGGGCTTACGAGGACTCGTACTTCATCTATCGAGGCACCCGAGACGGCGTCAGGAACCTCACGGACAACCTCGTTCTTGACAGCTCCGCCGCAGGCGATCGCCGTTCCGGAAGATTCATTACCGAAACACTGAGTTTGCCGCCACGTCATTGCTTCACTTCGTTCGCCTGTGAGAAACGGACGCCTCGTGGCACGACCATTGCGGTCAATGTTTTGGACGATGCCGGAGCATCTCTTGAGCGTGACGTCCGCAGCGGATCAAACCTCAACCTGGCGGAGTCAGTGCGACTTGAGTTCGTGCTCTCGACGGAGGATCCTGATGTGACTCCGGTTCTGGATTCCTATCGACTGGATTTCGAACTCCAGGAGCCCGCGCCTCCCCCTGGCTTCCGTAAGTCAAACCAGATTGTGCTCGACGTTGGTGGTCAGAACAGTTTTGATTCGTGCCAGGCCAAATATCCATCCATCTCAAGAGTCGGCGAGGAGTGGTGGATGTGGTACAGCGGGCGCGCCAGCGATTGCTTCACCGGGTCGATTGGCCTGGCGACGAGTGACGACGGTCTTGAATGGGTGAAGCACGACGATGGCGGTCCGGTTTTCGAGCACGGTATTCCGGGAACGTTTGATTCGACCAAGACCGACCACCCGGCGGTGCTTCGTTTCGGTGGCCGATTCCACATGTGGTACACGGCAGGGGATGACGAGAACAGGTATACGGTTGGCTATGCGACGAGCAACGACGGAATTCATTGGCGCCGCGAGAACGGCGGCCGACCAGTGTTTCTCCCGGGAGCCGAAGGTGAATTCGATGACCGTGAGGTCCTCCACCCTGCTGTTGTACGTGATGAATCCGGCACGCTGCACATGTGGTACAACGGCGTCGGTCCGCAGAAGACATTTCGCGTTGGGCACGCCGTCAGCCGCGATGGAGTCCGCTGGCAGCGGGAAAACGGCGGGAAAGCTGTGCTCGCACCCAGCGTCGTTGGAGGATTTGACGAAGGATACGTCTACAACGTGCATGTGAGGCTGGAGGGGGAGATATTTCACATGTGGTACAGCGCCTGGGTCGCAGGCGAGAGGAGCACCGGCGCAAATCACAACGGTTTGACGTATGCGTGGAGTCATGATGGCAACCACTGGAAGAAGGACACGTCGCCGACGTTGACGAATGGTGCGCCCGGGCAGTCTGACGAGTACGCATGTTTTGGCTGCTTCGTCGTCTCGCGTGAAGAAGGAATGTGGATGTACTACTCGATGGCTGATGATGAGAAGATCTATCGAGTGGGCCTCGCGAGGCAGACGCTCGTTCCGCCCAGTTTAGCACCGAGCGGAAAATTACTGTCGGCGGAATCGAGT
>JBDOMX010001202.1:0-1974 GCA_039831615.1 Planctomycetaceae bacterium | reverse complement strand
GTGAACCGATACTCGTCGAGCTGCGATATTCCCAGATGTTGCATGAACGTCTTGCCGTTGATCGTGGCTGTCAGCTTGTCGTTGATTCGTTGACGCACTCCTTGTATTGAGTGATCGTAGACAGCGACGAAATCGGCGGCCGCGAGCTTGTGAAACTCCTTCAGCCAAACAAGTAACAAGGCAATTGCCTGCCGAACAGTCGTTCGCGGCCCAGGCGCTCGAACTGGATTTTTGTCAATTCGATAGGCTGCGGCGAACATCTCGCTCAAGGGCGTCCCCGCCATTTGCTCGGTTACGAGAATCAAGTCCAGATCATCGGCGTAGACGACACGCGCCGCCATGAAACTGGAGTGCGCTCGGGCAAGTTCTTCTCCAAGCCGTAGGCCGCAAAGCTCCCTGGCGAATTCATTCTTGTCGTGCCACAACTTTGCGAAGTAGATTTGGTCATTCGTGGTGCACAGCCGCCACACGTTGTTTCGACCGCACGAATCTGCAATGATGTTGCCGCGTATGGTTGTCGGTTTGCCGGGCAACGCATGTTTCAACGGCTCCAAGGCCTCCCGCGAGAATTGGCGGGGCGACACGGAATCAACCATTCAGATCGCCTTTTTTCCGTAGCAAATAAATCCGTTCCCAACAGATGAGATTCAGGGGAACCACGTTAGTCAATCGTCGCAAGCTCGCCCCTAGGAGTGGTACTCGATCCATAATGCTCTGCTTTGGTAAGAAATTACCGACGCGCCTTTCGACGACGCAATCAGGGAACAGGCGTCGAAGTTCACCAGGATGTTCAAATTGCACCGTCTTCCGTCCGAAGAGCCGCCTGAGCCAGTTAATTCCGCCCCCATACCAGCCATTCGTGAACGATACGATTAAGAACCCACCGGGACGAACAACTCGCAAGAATTCCTCGGCAAATACGCGGCGTTCAGCCGGTTCAAATAGGTGAAAGAACCGAAGGCTTATGAGACAGTCGAATTCACCGTCTTCGAATGGCAGTTCAGCCGCATTGCCCTTGAGCAAGTGGTGACGTTGAGGATCGGCAACCTTCTTTGATTCTGCAAGCATTTCATCCGTAACGTCGACACCCGTGACGTCGAGATCGCGCCCGCGCAAATACTGCAATACACGTCCTGTACCCACCGGGACGTCGACAATTCGTTTTGCACCAGTTTGTTCAATTAACCGATTTATGATCGCTTTATCGGTCTCAAATACGAATCTTCCACTTCTACCGGTAAATCGGACGGCATCATACTCTGAAGCAAGGTCCGAATAACATCTTATCGCATCTGATGGTGTATCCATGGAGCAACTCAAAATCTATGTCAAGTGTTTAGAAGAGCCCGGAAGTCTGCCACCGCAGCTTGTTGGATATGGTCTAGGGCGAGGCGGTATTACGCCATAAGTATAGCACAGAGACAAAGGAGGGCATCGAAAGTGTCGAGTCGATTTCGATCGCTCGCCGAGCACTCGTTAGGGGATTGACCGTGACTCACACTTACACGCAAAATCTAGGCTAGCTGTGCTGGCGAAAACGAGTCCTATGCGACGCGGAATGGGAGTTGATTCATGGCCAACGCCTATGAACGATTTCCAAGTTCGACACGCTGGCGCCAAACTTCAACCGAAATCGAACGATTCAGGTGCTGTGGACTCTGCTGGTAGTCCAAAGTTTCGTTTTCTACGGTAAATCCAGCCTGCCGTACGGCCATCCGGAGCTTGTCCGAGAGCAAGATGTGGGCGGGCGTTGCACCATGGCTGTCGGCCTGTTGAATGAGTACGACGTCGATCTTCTTCTCTTGCAAGAATTTCGCCAAACCAACGTCAATGGTGGGTCTAACTGTACCCCGGTACACTCGCTTGGAATTTCCCACGTCTTCGCAGCGAACGTTAAAAACAAATGCGGCGTCAAAACTACCGCAGTACAACATCGTGTCATGGTCAGTCGAAATGCTAGTGGCAAGCTGCTTC
>JBDOMX010000724.1:0-8339 GCA_039831615.1 Planctomycetaceae bacterium | reverse complement strand
TCAGCCTGTTAAGGCATCATCCCTCCACCGACAGCCTCAAGGGAAAGAGACAAAGCGCCGGATGGAACGAGCAGTTCCTCGCCGAAACACTGCAATTTACCCACTGAAACTTCGCGCCCCGTCTGGCGGAGTACATGATTGCGCATGAAGACTATGCGTTTCCCGTTCCCGCTGTTTTTGATGATGCGCGTGCGGCTCCGCTGCGATGCGCCGGTGCGATTGGATATCGGTCTCGCGGGACAGCGCGACCGCGCGACCGTGCGGACGCGGAGGAAAATCATGAAAATCGCGCTCGCTTCAGATCATGCGGGATACGATTACAAGCAGCACTTTGACGGGCATTTACGGGATCTGGGACATACTGTTGTTGATTTCGGAACTGACTCAACGGAACCGTGTGATTATCCTGACTTCGTTCACCCGGCGGCTCTCAGTGTGGCATCAGGACGGTGTGAACGTGGAATTGTGCTGGGCGGCTCTGGAAACGGCGAAGCCATGACGGCGAATCGTCATGAACGTGTCCGTTGCGCTCTTTGCTGGAATGTCGAAACCGCCCGGCTGTCCCGACGGCATAACGAGGCCAACATGCTGTCCATCGGGCAGCGGATAATGGAGCTCAGGATGGCGATCGCGATCGTCGATACCTGGCTGAACACGGAGTTCGAATACGGGCGACATACTGCCCGAATCCGCGGAATTGACAGAGCGCAGCATGAATTCTGATCCGAGGCGTCATCAAGGATGTCGGATGAGTGCTGCCATGCCGGGGCGCGCTTACGTCTCGAGTCGGAAATGAACAGCAGGGACGGTCGCATGAACACGCTCATCAAAGTGCTTCGATGGACCGCCAGAACCTGGAGCGTCGGTGGCCTGTTGCTGGTCCTGGCGATGCTCACTGGTGAAGCCGACCCTCGCATTCTGCGTCTGCCGCCGCGCGAACTGGTCGGACTGCTCTTCTTCCCCACCGGCGTCGCTGCCGGATTACTCCTGGCATTTCGCAACGAACAGGCTGGAGGATGGATGAGCATTGCCAGTTTAGCCGCGTTCTACATCTGGCATTTCGTCGAGTCAGGAGATCTGCCGCGAGGCCCATACTTCGTGATCCTCGCTGCACCGGGAGCAATGTTCCTGGTTTGTTCCAGGCTGACGGAACGAATCGACAGGGGGACAGCGATCGCGACGCATCGATCCCATGACCTGAGAGGCAGTACCGCCCATTCACGCCTGGAGAAACGAACGTCGCCGCCGCAGCATTCGGCCTCCGATACCGCTGTGCAGCCGGATCTCCGTGCTCAGGCGGCAATCGTTGTCACGTCGGAACATCATGGCAACACTCGCAAAGTTGCAACGGCGATGGCGGCCGGACTGGGTGCTCCAATCCTTGCCCCGGAGCAAGTCTCGTTGGCTGAACTTTCCAAATACGAACTGGTGGGTTTTGGTTCAGGAATTTACTTTGGGCAACATGGTCGATCACTGCGGAAGATCGTGAATTCGCTGGACAGCGTTCCACGGTGTGTCTTTATTTTTTCGACGGCCGGTCTGCCGTGGTTATCGTATCTGTTTCACTGGCCGTTGCGACGCGCTTTGAAACAGCGTGGTGGTCATGTCGTCGGCGAATTCAGTTGTCGTGGCTGGGACACCGTCGGGCCACTGTTCCTGATGGGCGGCATCAATCGGCGACACCCGGATGGACGGGATTTAGACCGTGCAACATCGTTTGCTGACGGCATGGCCCGCGCCTGTTCTTCCACGCGGCCAGAATCAGATCACAAGTCACCCTGACTCATGTTGTCCCGCGCAGATGACGGCTGGTCGCGATCCGGCAGCGTCCGGTAATCTCGACTGGGTCGGAGCAATTTCGCTGCAGCACCGTCATCTGAGCGCGCGAGAACCGAAAGTCCGCCAATGAGTGACAGGCATGCTTCGACACCCTGACGGCCGAGGCGATCCAGCAGTTGTTCTGCCGCTTCGATGGTGTTGAAACGTCCAATCACACTCCACGGGCGTGGACGATCTGCCTCCGGAATCGTCGCCAAACGGTTCATCGCTGGTGAGACAGCAATCATGGTGGCACCTCCGTCATTGTCACAACGTCACTCGCACTGGTCTCGGTGAACGCAATCTCTGTGCCAGTTGCCGATCCGCTGACTGCCAGACCGTGCCGATCGCCTGATGAACGACGGATTTCAACGCGGGCAGCTGCGGACGTTGTGACAGGTTGAATCCACCATCGTGATCGTCCGGCGGATTCCCGCACAGGTGCGACACGCGCCGGCCGGAGCCGCCCGGAGACTGGAAAAACGGTGGTCCACAGCACTCCTGCGGTCGGCCGCACGGCGGTCAACAATCGCATCGAGAAGCGTCCTGGCAGACAGACAGAGTGGTCAACGACGTTCGAATGCGACGCGATTCGCAAGGGCAGAAGTCAATCTGCGATTCAACGAAACGGTGGCTGATGTACTCGGAGATTTGATCTCTTCGGCCGGGATTCAGTGTGTCACTTCGCTACAGCGCGATCGCGAACAACGGTCAATTCGGCCGTGAATCCGTGCCGGTTCTCACATGGTGTCCGGAAAGCGGCATGCTGGACAACCTTGCGAACGAATGGAGCGGGTCCCGCGGTCATTGCCATCCACCAAGTTGATTCTGCCGGATGCCGCAGGGACGTATCGTGCCTGCCACGAAACGTCTTGTGAGGCGACTGGCAAATGAATTCGTACCGGACCGGTACCGGATCCCCAATGAATATTGCCGACACAGCACCGTCTGACATGTACTGGGTGCAGGCTGGCAGCCTGCACAACGACCACACAGGCTGGCAGCCCGCACAACGACGACGATCTGGTCGATGCTGACCAGATGGCATTGCCGGCAGGTGATGTTTGAAGTCACGGCAGGCTCAGCTTGATGAATCGTGCGAATGCGCACACTGGCCCGAGTTGATGGGTGGAAACTCTGTCTTTCTCCTTCAGCTTACACTTGGGAATGGGATTTGCGACATTTCCGGTTGCAGGGAGATTTTTCTTCGAGGGAGTCGTATCGAGTCAGTGGCGGGCACTCGATTCTCCGCAGTGCGATTCCGCCAATATTCAGTTCTATGCCTGAAGTCAAAGCTGTCCAGGTCCTCGCGCCCGATATTAAGTTGCTTCGAATCGATGCGCCGCGCATCGCAGCGAAGCGACAGGCGGGTCAGTTTGTGATTCTTCGGGTTCACGAGCATGGAGAGAGAGTTCCGCTGACGATCGCTGATTCGGATCCCGAGACCGGTACGATCACGATCATCGTCCAGGGGATTGGCAAAACGACTCGGCTGCTCAACAGGCTGGAACCGGGCGATACGATCCGGGACGTCGTGGGGCCTCTGGGAGTTCCCTCTGAAGTGGAACGGTTCGGCACCGTGGTCGTGATCGGTGGAGGCGTTGGTACTGCCATCGCCTGGCCCACTGCTGTTGCCATGAAACAGGCCGGAAACAGAGTCATTTCAATTATCGGAGCGAGAAACAGCAGTCTGGTCATTCTCGAAAGGGAGTTGTCCGCAATCAGCGATGAGTTATTTGTGATGACGGACGACGGGAGCATGGGAGAGCAGGGGTTCGTCACAGAAAAGCTCCAACAACTCATTGACGAACGGCCACAAATCGACCGCGTCCTGGCAATCGGCCCGATCGCCATGATGCAGGCCGTCAGCGCCGTCACTCATCCGCACGGCATCTCAACGATCGTCAGTCTCAACCCCATCATGGTGGACGGGACAGGGATGTGCGGTGGATGTCGCGTGCTGGTTGGTGGCCAGAGCAGGTTCGCATGCGTGGACGGGCCGGAGTTCGATGCCCATCAGGTCGACTTCACAAATCTCAGTCAACGCAACAATCTCTACCAGGCACAGGAACGAGCCGCAACCGAGCGGTTTGAGTTAGATGCAGAGCACGACATTGCTGAAGTTCGGAACTGCCAGCTGCAGCAACATCATCCTGAGGTCGGACCGCAACACGCTGCGAGCGAGTGAGCTTTTTGACTGTCTGGGCAGGTTCCGGCAGAGGGCAACGGTAACACAGCATGGCAGAATCCCTTCCACCAAAAGAACGCGTGAGGATCCCCCGGCAGGAGATGCCGGAGCAGGATCCACGCGAACGCGCCCGGAACTTCCGTGAAGTGAACCTGGGCCTCGATGTGATTGTTGCCGAGAAAGAGGCGCAGCGCTGTCTGAGCTGCACGGATCCGAAATGCATGCACGGCTGCCCCATCGGAGTCAAGGTGCGCGAGGTTGTTGAACTGGTTCGCGACGGAGAATACCTGAAAGCGGCCGCCAAGCTCCGAGAAGACAACATCATGCCCGCCGTGACCGGCCGCGTCTGCCCCCAGGAGAATCAGTGCGAAGGTGCCTGCATTTTGGGTAAACGCTTCGCTCCCCTGGCGATCGGTCATATCGAACGATTCGTGGCGGACTATGAACGTCGGACAGGGCAGGTTGGCCTTCCCGAGCGGGCTCCACCGTCCGGAAAGAAGATCGCAGTCGTTGGCAGTGGCCCGGCGGGACTGAGTTGTGCCGGTGATCTGGTGCAGAAAGGCCACGCTGTCACCGTCTTCGAAGCGCTGCACGAAATTGGCGGCGTGCTGCTCTACGGCATTCCCGAATTTCGATTGCCGAAGGAGATTGTGCGAGACGAAGTCGAACATCTCGGACAAATGGGAGTCCAGTTCCAGACCAACGTCGTCATCGGAAAAACGGTGACTGTCGATGAACTGCCGGAGGAAGAAGGCTATGACGCTGTGTTCATCGCGACCGGAGCAGGACTGCCTCGGTTTCTGAACATTCCCGGCGAGCACCTGGCAGGACTTTACTCGGCCAATGAGTTTCTGACGCGCATCAACCTGATGAAAGCATGGGATCCTGAACACTACGATTCACCGGTTTACGACTGCCGGGAACGCGATGTCGCCGTCATTGGCGGTGGCAATACGGCGATGGACGCCGTGCGTTCGGCGTTGCGCCTGGGTGCGCGAAATGCCTGGCTTGTCTACCGCCGCAGTGAGTCCGAGATGCCAGCGCGGGCCGAAGAAGTTCATCATGCCAAAGCGGAAGGTGTGCAGCTCATGACTCTGTGCGATCCGGTCGAATTCCTTGGCAACGACAAAGGTTGTCTGACGGCATTGAAGTGCACTAGAATGGAACTCGGTGATCCGGATGAGTCCAACCGCCGCCGCCCGCTGCCCGTTGCCGGTTCGGAATTCGAACTGCCAGTCGAAATGGCGGTTGTCGCCATTGGCACCGGCGCCAACCCGCTCGTGCAGTCGACGACGCCTGATCTGCAAACCAACAAGTGGGGTTATATTATCGCCGACAATCACTCCCTGCGTACGTCGAAACGCGGAGTCTTTGCCGGCGGTGACATTGTCAGCGGATCAGCCACGGTGATCCTCGCGATGGGCGCCGGCAGAACTGCGGCGCGTGCGATTCACGAGTTCCTGCTCACGGGGGTTTGGAACAAAGACAAATCGAACGTATAAAGCAATTTTCGAAATGTCGTGGCGGGTCCTGACTCACGGGCCCCAATGGATCATGGGCTCTGGCACTCCCGCCGCGGCCACGAACCAGCGTCATACGCTGTCGCGACAGGTCCGGACGATACCGGCACTCAAGCGTATTGGAACCGAGTTAGCTATGAAACAGATGATTGCAGCACTCGATTTGTCTCCGATATCGGACGAAGTCGTGAATTGCGCCGCATCGATCGCCCGGGCATTCTCTGCGCGACTGGTCCTGCTGCATGTTGCGGCGCCGGATCCGGACTTCGTTGGTTTCGATGTTGGCCCCCAGAGTGTCCGCGATGCGCGAGCACATGAACTCCGCGACGAACATCGCGCCTTTCAACAGCTGGCACACGTACTCCGCGACAGCGGTGTGAATGCGGAAGCTGGCCTGGTCCAGGGACCGACCGTCGACACAATTCTGGAGCAGGCGGAACGTCAGAAAGCCGACTTGCTCATTGTGGGATCACACGGACATGGCGCTGTGTACCGGGCTTTGTTGGGCAGCGTCAGCGAGGGCGTTCTTCATCGTTCCAAAATTCCCGTACTGATCATTCCCGCTCGCAGTGCGGAACCACACAAGGCGTTATGAGGTCGAACTGTTCGTTTCCCCAACAGATGACACGGAACGCCCGTGCGCTGACGTCGGTGGTGTTCGACCGGGAATGAGCATGGCAGTGACAAATTCAATGACGTGAGTTTCAGGAGATTCAATCATTCCAGAGCATTGATCCTGTTATGACTTCAAATACCGATCACACGTCACCACCCAAAGTGGCTGAACACAGACCCGTGGATGAACACGCCAATCTTATCACCCATGCGCTCGGACTTATTTTGAGTATCTCAGCGTCATTGGTGTTGATGTCGCTGGTTGTCAACCAACAGCCGACGACCATCATCACAGCCTGTGGCGTTTATTGCTGCTCGCTGGTGGGCCTCTATGCGGCGTCGACGTTCTCACATCTGTTCTATGATCTCGCCTGGCGGCGGTTCTTTCGCACCCTGGATCAGGTCTGTATCTATCTGCTCATTGCTGGATCGTTCACCCCCTTTGCTGTGGTATTCCTTTGGCATCGTTGGTGGCCTGCTCTCCTGGCAGTCATGTGGGCGCTGGCCCTCTTTGGTGTGTTTCTGGTTCTCCGTATGCGCAACCTGACACCATCCGCGAAAATCACATACGGGATCCTGGGATGGCTACCGGTGATCTCATTGAAAGCACTCTTTGATGCTGCCCCATTTGAGGTCCTGGCATGGATTGTTGTGGGTGGATTCTTCTATTCCGCGGGGGCTGTGTTCCTGCGGTTCGATCAGCACGTCCGATATTTCCACGCCCTCTGGCATGCGTTCGTGATCGCCGGCAGTATCTGTCATTACATCGCAATTCTGCTGGTTGTGACCTGACGCAGTGCGCAGCGGACGTTTTGGCCAACGCTTCTGCCATGGAAAGTGTGGCACCGCAGCTAATCCGGATTATTTGTTCCAAAACTGCTCTCATCGCGCCGTACCGCCACGTCGAACACCGAATCACTCACTCACGGCAGACGCCACACGATGGACAATGACCAGTCCAGCGACCAGCACGATCAGCGACGCGACGTCGCGCGTGGACTCCGAAGACAGCGAAGTGCACCAGCTGTTTCATTCGATCCTCAGCCTCTCGCCAGCAAAGCGAGCCGAGCTCAACACGATGCTCAGCGACAATGTAGGTGATTCAGACATTGCGAGAGAGTGACGAATCGGCCCCTGCCTTTTCTGCGTCTATCCTGCCCGCCGGCCTGAGTTGATCTTACAGAGGAGACTTTTCCGTGTTCCATGACGCCGGATCGAGCCGGAAATACCGTTGCAGGATGGCGTAGACCTCTGGATGGTGACGGTCCAGTGACGCTGGTCTTTCGAAGAACGCTTCTGTGAGGGCCGCAAAAAACTCCGCCACGTTGGTTGCTCCGTAGCAGTCAATGAGTCCACGGTGTCCTCGACGACAGTCTTCCACCAGTTTTCTGTATTCGGGCTCAAGCACGTCGATCCAGAGTTGGAATTGCTCTTTCGTTTCCATCGGCGGAGTCCCGTCCACAAGGTGTCCATTCATCATGTCGAGCTGATGAGCAAACTCATGGATGACGAGATTGTGACCTGGTGTTTCACAGCGTCCGCCAGCCAGGACGTCGGACCATGAAAGGATGACCGGACCGCGCCACCACGCTTCTCCTAAACGAGGTTGACCACCCTCCATCATAACTCCGGCACGTGTAATCTCGACGTTATTGGCAACGTAGGAATTCGGGTACATGAGGATCGACAGCACATTATCAAAGTAGACCTCGTCAAGCCCGAGCACCAGCAAACAGGCCTGCGCTGCGGTCGTCACTTTGACGGTGTCAGTGATTTCGAACCCCCGGCAACCTTCCCAGTTCTTTTCTGCGACAAAAATCTGCACGAGCGTCCGCAGTCGTGCCTGTTGTGACTGGCTGAGATCTTGGTAATGAAAACAATTTTCCGCAAGCACCCGGCTCCACGCAGCGGGGAACGGTTCTGCCGAAATCCGCGCCCGTCGTCGACGTCTGAGCCATTGCAGCAGCATTCAATTCTCTCCGGAAACGATTGCAGCGGAAAATGGCCTGAGAGAGTATGCGGAACATCTCAAAATAAAACTGAGAGAAGGCATTCGGTCTTGAATCCACAGGCATCGTGGTGTGAGGCAGCCGCGGGATCCTTCACGCCGGTTGGCACGACATTGAAACGAAGCAGGGTCAGTATCCTGACAAGTGGCCGATCTGCCGTGAAACGAACCAGCAGGGGGCCACTGGAGG
>JBDOMX010001089.1:0-1978 GCA_039831615.1 Planctomycetaceae bacterium | reverse complement strand
GCCGCGATTGTCGAGTTCATTGACCTTGCGCGACGGCGACTTGTTGTTGTTCAGGTACTGTGTGGTGGCAACATTCAATGTGTCGGCCAGGACACGAATCTTCCCGTTGCCCGTTTTTTCTGCCACATCTTCGAACGATACCGCAATCGCCAGAAACTCGCCGAGGGAATCCCAGCGCAGGTGGCCCTCTTCAAGAAACTGTTGAACATGCTTGGGAGCAGACCCGCCGGCGCCGGTTTCAAACAATCCGCCTCCGGCCAGCAACGGGACAATGGACAGCATTTTCGCGCTGGTCCCCAGTTCGAGAATCGGAAACAGGTCGGTCAGGTAATCGCGCAGCACGTTTCCAGTCACCGAGATTGTATCTTGTCCCTGCTGTGCCCGCTGGCAGGTGAACCGCATGGCCTCAACCGGTGACATAATCTGAAGATCGAGCCCATCACTGTCGTGTTGCAGAAGGTAGCGATTCACCAGTTCGATGAGATGGGCATCGTGGGCCCTGTCGGGATCCAGCCAGAACACTGCGGTCGCGCCGGTCGCACGGGCACGATTCACCGCCAGCTTGACCCAATCGCGAATGGGGGCATCTTTGGTTTGGCACATCCGCCAGATGTCTCCTGCTTCCACAGCATGTTCCAACACCGTCTGACCCGAGGCGTCGACCACCCGTACCGTTCCCGCACACGAAATTTCGAACGTCTTGTCGTGGGAACCATACTCCTCTGCTTTTTGGGCCATCAGTCCCACATTCGCGACATTCCCCATCGTGGTGACATCAAATGCTCCGTGCTGTTTACAGAAGTCAATGATCTCCTGATAAATTCCGGCATAACTGCGGTCGGGAATGATCGCTTTGGTATCGTGCAGATCCCCATCCGGCCCCCACATCATTCCAGAACTGCGAATCGCGGCGGGCATCGACGCATCGATGATCACATCACTCGGTACGTGCAGATTGGTGATGCCTTTGTCGGAATTGACCATCGCCAATTTGGGCCGATTGGCGTAGGTCGCTTCGATGTCGGCGATGATCGCGTCCCGCTGTTCAGCGGGCAATTCGCCGATTTTTGCGTACACATCTCCCACACCATTCTTGGGATCCACCCCTAACTGGTCGAAGACTCCCGCATGCTTCTCGAACACATCCTGAAAGAACACCACCACGGCGTGGCCAAAAATGATGGGGTCAGACACCTTCATCATCGTTGCTTTGAGGTGTAGAGACAGCAGCACGTCGTTGGCGCGGGCCTTCTCGATTTCGGCGGCCAGAAACACCCGCAAGGCGCTGCGGTTCATGACAGACGCATCAATGACTTCGCCGGCCTGCAAGGCAAATTCGTGTTTGAGAACGCGCGTCTCACCGTTGGTTTCTTGCAGCTCGATGCGAACCTCGGCAGCACTGTCCATCACATGCGACTGCTCACTGGAATAGAAGTCTCCCGCGTCCATATGAGTGACATGCGTCTTCGAATCCGCACTCCAATCTCCCATGGAGTGCGGGTTCCGCCGCGCATACTCTTTGACCGGAGCGGCGACGCGACGATCGGAATTGCCTTCTCGCAATACGGGATTCACGGCGCTACCTAGCACTTTCGCATAACGGGCTCTCACCTCGCGTTCGACGTCATCAGACGGTTCATCTGGAAATTTCGGGACGTCGTATCCATGCTCTCTCAACTCATTGATCGCAGCGATCAACTGTGGAATTGAGGCGCTGATGTTGGGAAGTTTGATGATGTTGGCGTCCGGGGTCTTGGCCAACGCGCCCAATGCTGTCAGCACGTCTGCTTGTCGCTGAATTTCGGTAAGGTTCTCGGGAAAATTGGCGATGATTCTGCCAGCGAGCGAGATATCTTGTTTGGCGACTTCGACGCCTGACGAACTGGTGAACATGCGAATGATCGGCAGCAGCGAGTAGGTGGCCAATGCTGGGGCTTCGTCAGTTCCGGTGTAGACAATCGTTGGTGTTTGCGTTGCC
>JBDOMX010001188.1:0-8349 GCA_039831615.1 Planctomycetaceae bacterium | reverse complement strand
TCGAATTCCGGACGCCATTCGATGCGTTCCGGATAAGGATCGATCAGGTCGAACCGGAAGTTGCCCAGAAACAGTTCCTTCATGAAACTGGGATTGACCCAATCGGTTTCACGAGACGCTTCTGCCAGTGCTCGTGACTGTTCTTCCGTAACTTCGATGCCTGCCTGGGTTTTTGACGGGGTTTCTTCGACTGCAGTGCTCATGAATTCGTTCTCCGGCTCGTGACCAGTTTCTGTGTTTGCCGCCCATTCTTATTATAAGGCGTTTCGTGCGGCGCGGCATCCGCAGTTCCGTCAATCCCCACTAATCCGCGCCGTCCGCCTCCGCCTCCCCTTCCCCTTCCCTCAGCTTTCGCCGCAACAGCTTGCCGAGGAAGTTTCTGGGCAGACCATCTTCACAGTGTTCGATCGCTCGTGGTCGCTTGTGGGCGGCAAGGTTTGCCTGGCACCAGGCGTTGATCGCGTCCGGATTCCAAAGCTTCTTCGATTCCATGACAAAAAACGCCTTGACCATTTCGCCGCGCTCTTCATCGGGAACGCCTACGACCGCTGCTTCTGCCACCCCAGGGCAGGTGAGCAGGATTTCTTCGACTTCCTGGGGATAGACGTTGAAGCCGGAAGTGATGATCAGATCCTTCTTCCGTTCGACAATGCGATAGAAGCCGTTCGGCAACTGTTGAGCGAGGTCGCCGGTGTGCAGCCAGCCGTCTCGGACGGCTTTGCCGGTTGCTTCGTCGTTGTTCCAGTAACCAAGCATGACCTGCGGTCCTTTGACCAGCAGCTCACCGGTTTCGCCGACCTCGACATCCGTTTCTTCGTCTTTGGCACAGACGATACGGCATTCCGTGTCCGGCATTGGCAGCCCGATGGTGCCGTTCTCGGATGCAACGTTCAACGGTCCGGCGTGAGTGACCGGAGACGCTTCCGACAAGCCATAGCCTTCCACCACCAGCCCGCCGGTGTGTGCAGCGAATTCCTCGGCGACGTCCGTGGGAAGACTTGCGCCGCCACTCATCACCCATTTAATGGAACTCAGATCGGCCGGTCGTTTGCGCAGATGACTGTTGAGCGCCACCAGCATGGCCGGCACCGCATGAAAGACGGTTGGACGATGTTTTTCGATTTGTCGAACAACCTTTCGGACGTTGAAGCGATGGTCCATGTAGAGCGACGCGACGCAGGCAGTACCGCTGAGAACTGTGGCGGACAATCCATAGCTGTGAAAGAACGGCAGAACTGCCAGCATGGTCTCACGGCCAATCACACCACCAGCCCAGTAGTACTGCTGCCAGGCGTTGGACACGAGGTTGCGGTGACTCAGCGTCACCGCCTTGGGATCACCGGTTGTGCCGCCCGTCGCCAGAATATAAGCCGGTTCGTTCAAATCACGTGTTTCGTGGGTCGTCTCAACCGGGGTTGAATTGCTCAACTCATCCCACAGCCAGCTGACACGATCACTGACGGAAAGCCACCAGCTTCCGATCCGTTTACGGCGCAGCAACAGGTAACCAATCTGTTGAAACAGCGGCAGGCGGGGACGCAGCGACACATACAGAGTTCTGTCGGGCCGCGTTTCACCTGTCAACAGATGGGCGAGCATGTCCAGGCAGACGACCGTCCTGCAGTCCGTCAGACTGAGCAGCTTGTCGACCTCATTGACGACGGAAAGCGGACTGATGGCAACCGCAATCGCACCGGCACGCCAGATTCCGTTGAGGGCAATAATGTATTCGGGACAGTTGGGCAGCAGGATGCCAACTCGGTCACCGGGCCCCACACCCTGACGACGCAGGATGTCGGCCATACGCATGGCGTCCTGATTGAGTTCTTCCCAGGACCACTCCAAATCGTTGTAGTGGCAGGCAAGCCGACCGGGCATGAGCGTCGCGGCACGATCCAGCAGGCCCCATGCAGGAATTTCCGGATAGTCGAGCGACCGCGGAACCTCAAACTCTGGTTGAGTGGTTGCTGTCATTCCAACCGGCGCGAACGAAGAGGTCGTCGACACTACATCACCCCACTTTCACAGTCTCCACCCTGCAAAGACAGCAAAGAGACAGCTGAGGCGTCCGACTTTCATTCTGTCGCTGTTCGTCCCCCGACGAATACCCAGTGATGCGACAGATTACCCAGTGAAAGCAGGTCGCAGTTTTTCGTGGTGCGACGTTCTCTTCCGTTGCCCATTCTGCTCAGGAGTACTCCTGAACTGTGGTAGCACTTCGAATCAGGCACGCTCCCGTGTTTGCTTAGGAAACGGCGGACACTCCCGCCCGCGTTACGAAAAACCATCCCAAGTCTTAATTCTAAGCATCGGCCATTGCAAGGACTGACAACGAAGAAACCGTTTTCGATCAGCACGATTGCAACCCGTCCGGCCGGAATGACAGGATCGTCCTGTCACCGCCGAGTTTACCGGTTACAGGAATGATCTTGCCGCAAAACCGATCTGAAGGCTAAAACTCAGACGTCTGCTCAATCTGCAGATCGGATCTAAACCATGAAATGCCAGCAATGCAGCACGGATGCTCCCGCTGAAACCGACCCCCGGAGCGGTCGGCTGCGCTGCCCAAAATGCCGCGCATTTTTCGGCACTGGAACGACCCAGCCGACTGCTGTCCGCCGGGCTCAGGATATTCTGCAAAAGTGGTCCACTGCAGATTTGCTGGATCAGATCTCAAGTTTCCCTCAGATTCCACCGCTGCCAGAACCGGTCCGTTCCGCACAATCGGCGGACCAATCGCCGCCGAACAGTCAACCGCCATCGCCGGAATCGCCCCAGGCCGGCCCGACGCGGATTCTAAGAGTTGACAGGAATGCGGACGACCACCAGCCGGACTCTGCGGAATCTGATGACGAAGACCCCGGCGACCCAGACTCGACAGAAGACGCCCCCGATAGACAGATCATCAACCCGGCTGCTCTGGACATGGAGTCCGTCGAGGTGGTGGACGACGCCCCCGACCTGCACCAGGCATCCGCTGAACTGCCTCCGGAACCGGACATTCATCCCCTGTCCATCGTGACCGCAGATGATTTTGTGCAACCGTCACACCCCCGGGATGACGAATCCGTTACGGAATTGGCAGAGGCAGATTCTGCTGATTTATCTGCATCCGCCCGTCCGCCACAGACGAAGAAACAGAAACGTCGACGGCTCGCAAGACGTCCGGCCACACGCCGCGCCCTGCCTGCTGAATCCGAGCGATCAACGTCATATCAACAGCGACCACAGTCTCATCAACAAGGAACGGACGCCGTGAAGCACAACCTTCGCGTCGACCGCCCGGGCGATCCTTCTCGGGCCGGCGACATCGTTATCCCGCCGGAAGAAACGACCGTGCCGGAACCGCGCGCGCAAGATGCCCCGGTGACCCGCAGGTACCGTGTGGATGAACCGGAACCATTAGCCGATCTCACTGATGGCAATGGCCGCGTGCGAGGCCACAGCCGGACACAGCAGCGCTACATTGATGAACCACATCCAGTGGCCGGACTTCGCGGCCCGCACTTCGAAGTGTCGTCGCCCGGGCGTTCGAGTCTGACCTCGCTGATGGGCCAGTTCCTGGCGTATATCGGAGTCCTGGGGTTAACAGTCGGAACTGCGATTGTCATTTACGGCCACTTTGGCGGATATTCGGAGTACACACCGACCGGCTGGCTGGTCACCACCGTTGCACAGATGCTGTTGTTCCTCGGGGTGATTAACCTTGTCTCCGGCGGCATCGAGCAGAACAACGAAGACGTGTCCCGCCGCATTAACGTCCTGGGAGAACAGCTGATGCGTATCGAGCAGGTCACACAATCTGCGGTGCGCGGGCCAAAAATCCCCGTTGAACGCTATGCAGGCACAGCACCGGCTGAAGAAATGTCCGAGCACGAGCCGGCGTTTGTGAATGACGGGCGCTGACGGTCAGCTCGACGGCGGTGCCCTGGTTTCCTCCTGCCGCGCCGCAGGATCAGGGGATCACATCCTCGGGCCGGACCCCGCCTGTCAGCACGCCATGAGCCCCGCTCCGTGAGCTGGATCGTGACCGGCATGCCGGCATCGGCCACACTCATCCGGTGGCAGCAGGGCCCGAATCACCATTTCGCATGATGAAACCGAATGCATCGGTCAGAATGCAGGCCAGACGTGGCCGTCTCATGGTATGCTGAGTGCAATTCGCACTGAACGCTTTGGCTTTGTATTTGTCGGTGACACTCAAAGCCGAATCGCAGCATTATCTCCACAGGACCGTCGGATGCATCCGGACCAGGTTGGACCGTATCGAATCGAAAAGAAAATCGGTTCGGGTGGAATGGGGAACGTCTACTACGGGATCCACACCGAGTCGGGCCAGGTTGCTGCCGTGAAAGTCCTGCCGGCGTCTTTGGCACGCGAGGAAGGTTTCGTCCAGCGGTTTTCTCGTGAGATCCAGGCGCTCCGCAAGCTGAACAGTCGGCACATTGTGGAACTGTTTGATGACGGTTCGACGGATGAGGGGTCGTGGTATTATGCGATGGAGCATGTTGACGGCGAAACACTGACCACCTTAATCACGCGTGAGCAAACGCTGCCCTGGACTCAGGTGTCTGACATCACGCTGCAGATCGCAGCCGCACTCAAAGCAGCGCACGACGCCGGTGTGGTCCACCGCGATATCAAGCCCTCAAATCTGATGATGACCGCGGACGGGACCGTGAAGCTGACCGATTTCGGCGTCGCCCATATGTTTGCCACGACGCGTCTGACGCGGACCGGGGGAGTCGTGGGGACGGCAGAATACATGTCTCCCGAACAGGCCCGTGGCCAACGCGCGACCAAACGCAGTGATCTGTATTCACTGGGGGCGGTGATGTACGCCATGCTGACCGGCCGACCGCCATTTACCGGCAAGAATGCCTCTGAGATTCTGCACAAACAGCAGTTTTCACAGATTGAAAAACCGCGGCACTACCGACCCGAAATCCCGCGTCTGTTTGAAGACCTGGTGTGCCAGCTGCTGGAAAAGAAGCCGGAACGCCGAATTCCGGATGCGCTGGTGCTCAGTCGCAAACTGGAACAGGTTCGCTCGCGGGTTGAGTTCGCGGCACGTGAGGAAAACGATGAAGCCAGCAGTGTTGCCGCGTCTGCGATCGGATCTCCCACAGAATCCGCCGGTTCGAGTGCAGATGATCAGGCCATTCACCGACCGGGACCGGCAACGCTGGTTCGCGATATCCTCCGCCAGGAGGTCGCCTCGCAGTTCGACAAGTCTCCGGTGGCGCGGATTTTTGACAATACATTCGTGCTCATCGCTTTGCTGCTGCTGGTGATCGCCGCCGGGTTCTACCTGCTGCAGAACGCGACGCCGACTCCCATGAAGAACTTTGAGGCTGCCAGTTCCATTATGGCTGCGGACGCCACGCCGGCGTGGCTGCGTGCTCGCGATCTGCTGCTCGACGTGCAGAAAACAAAGGCCCTGCCGGAGCACGTCGACGACATCGAGCACATGCTGCACCGGGCAAACCAATACGAATTCTGCCGTTCTCTTGAGCGGACGACGCCGATCAACGGATCACCGGAATCGGAAATTCAACGGCTGGTCCGGCGTTCCTTTGATCGCTTTGCCCACGGCGATGTCGCACAGGCACGC
Source organism: Planctomycetaceae bacterium (assembly GCA_039831615.1). Classification (GTDB taxonomy): domain Bacteria; phylum Planctomycetota; class Planctomycetia; order Planctomycetales; family Planctomycetaceae; genus S139-18. Next base: position 2,735 of record JBDOMX010001188.1, on the reverse strand, counting down.
CAGGAACTGCAGGCCATCGGAGTCATGGTGGAGAATTCACGTCACGACGCGTACCTCAGTGAGTTCATTCAGACCACGCTGGAGCAGTGGCAGAACGACACGAGCATCAGTGGGCGTCACCAGTTGCTGGAGTCGATGCTGGCTAATGCGAAGGAGACGATCGATGATGCCCCTCATGACATGACGTCGGCGATTCAGTTATTGACTTCGGCCGTGACATTGTACTCAGAGGACGCAGCGGTTGCCGATGAAGTTGAAGAGTGCCGTGACCTGCTGGCAAGAATTCGCCGGCTTTCTCCGGAGCAATGATCTGTTCGGATTCTGAGAATCCCGGGGCGGACTTGCCACGTCACTTGCCAGATGCGACCGGTTCCTGAGAATCATGGCCTCACTTGCAGAGGAGATCAGTATGGCGGTTCGAGGCATCCGCGGGGCGACGTGTGTTACCAACGACGACCCGCAACAGATCCGCGAAGCAACTCAGGAATTGATGGAGCAGATTCTCGAGCGAAACCAGATCGCCGATTTCGATGACATCATCTCGGCCATCTTTACGACGACGGAGGACCTGAATTCGGCGTTTCCTGCGGAAGCCGCACGGCAAATTGGTATGAGTCTGGTTCCGTTGCTGTGTGCCCGTGAAATCCCGGTGGAGGGTTCCATGCCGCATTGCATCCGGGTGCTGCTCCATGTGAACACGGACCGTCAGTCTGCCGACATCGAACATGTGTATCTTCGCGAAGCGAAACAGCTGCGTCCGGACATGAAAAGTGCACAATAGAGCAGTTTTCGAAAAGTCGTGGCGGGGTATCGCTCGCGGGAGCTCTCGAACCTCCGCCGCGGCCACAAATCAGCGTGATACGCTGTAGATCGTTTGAGAGCCGCAGAATCCTGCAGGGGTTCGGACTTCGTTCGACGAGTCACGCTGCTGTTTCTCCGCGTCCGACGGACCGTCCGACGCGGAAGAAACAGCGACATTCACTTTGAGCGGAATCGACCGGAGACAACTCTGATCAATTCGTGGAGGGTTCGTCACCTGCAAAGTTGGCTTTGTCATCACTGCGCGCCGAAACCTGCCGAATGGGCCCTGTTTTTTCACCCTTGATGTAGTTGTCGACTTTGGCGTTTTTCCTGAGGCCTTCAAAGGTTTCGGCCACAAGAGACTGCACTTCGCGATCCACCAGGTCGTCGTGCAGTATCTCCTTCACGTCTTCCTTTCGGTGCTCAACCGGCTCAGTTCGCCCTTCGTACTGAAGAATGGCATATCGATTGACGGCGATTTGTAACAGAGGCGAAACATCGCCCGCATTCTTCATACTGAAAGCCGCTTCGCGGATTTCCTCGTGGGCACCTGAGTAGCGACGAATGGGCGGAATTTTGCCTCCCAGCGACTTGCTGTTGGGTTCTACGGAATGCTCTCGTGCGTAGTCCGCAAAATTCTCGGGGTACTCACTGATCAATGCAACAACCTTTTGAGCTCGGTGCAGATTGTCGAACAGGATCATGCGAGCTTTGACACGCGGACCGTAGTTATCGATGTAGGCTTCCTTAAGCATTTCATTCGTGATTCGGACTTCACGTCCGGCAATTTTCTTGAGTGCCAGGAGAGGCCAGATCACGTCACGGTGATACTGCCGCTCCGTGAGTCCACGTTCGGACTGAATGAATTTGTGCCACTGATCTGTGGGCAGCCCTGCATGCTTGCTGATCCGATTGACCTCGGCGATGACTTCGGCATCTGTCACCTGAACGCCGCGTTCCGCGCAGGCCTGTTGAATGATCTTGCGGCTGATCAGACTATCAAGCACCTGATGCCCGAATTGTTCCATGCATTCAAGTGCCAGTTGTTCACGAGTGACGACTTCTCCGTTAATCCGGACCGCTGGCAGCGAAAGTGCACTGTTACTGGCAACTTCGGAACGCTTCTCTTTTTTTGTCGCTTCCGGCCCCGCTCGAAGCAGCTGCACACCCACACCGACTGCCACAGCGGCGATCAAAGTGCCGGCAATCACCATCGACGCCGGGTGTCGTTGACTGCGTTGAGCGTTGAATTTGGCGACGGGACTGTTGCCCTTGTTCGCCTCCGCCAGAGTGTTCTTGTCGTCCATGACAGTGACTCCTGTAACCAAACGAGCAGCCTTGTCACGAATCCCGTCGCGCACAGAAAAGCTGACCGGTCGATCTTGTTGAGAGTAGCAGGGAGAAGAGAGAGATCGGCCGGGATGGCCGGGGTAGGTTCATTCGGGACCTGAACGGCACAAGCGGCCGGTTTGAACAGCCCGCCGCAGACGTGAGAGTCGGCGTTATAGGAGTATTCACGGATTTGCGTCAAGTTGTGTTTCCGCAGTCGTTTTGGCCACCGGCGTCGATTGTGAATCCGGCTGCATCTGCTATGATACCCCAACGCGCCAGAATGACTGCAACCTCTTTACTTTAAACGAGTTACGGTAATCTCCCCGGGGAGATCCGCGGCAGTGAGAGGCAGTTTCGCGGCCTTGTTCGCCGTAAACTCTGTGATTCCGCGAAAACGGCCTGTCGCACGAAGGCAACGGGTCAGGATTCCAATGTTTTGCTGCTGATGAGCAGTCCGATTTCCAGGGAGTGACCAGATTGTCTACCGACGATCCTGAGGGTGAAATTCAGGTACCCGACGACCCTCGTGTTCAGCGCACTGATATTCAGGACGAGATGCGAACGAGTTATCTGACGTACGCGATGAGCGTCATCGTCAGCCG
>JBDOMX010000389.1:0-1979 GCA_039831615.1 Planctomycetaceae bacterium | reverse complement strand
AAACAGCCGCACGCGGTTGGCTTCGTAGACCATGCCGATCAGGTGCGGTTTGCCGTCGCAGATCATCGACTGCGAAGGCGTATGATCGGGTTTGAGTCCGGGAGTGTAGAGGGTGAGTGTCCCGGTTTGTGTCATCGAGAACAGCTCCCAGTGGGCGCCCGACTGCTTGGTGTCGCTGGCCAGGATGATGTTGTAGTTGCCTCGGCTGGGCAGCGTCACCCGGCACTCCACCGTGAGCGGAGCGACGCGGTATTCCGGGCGTCCGGCCAGGACGGTTCCCGAAATCGGTTTGGTTGCGGCCGCCTGCCGCGGTGACCACGTGCGGAGCTTCGGCTTGGGGCCGGGCGGGCGTCCATCGAGTTGCGGCAGAATCCAATCCAGTCCGTCCAGGTTGTCCTGCAGCCGCTGTTCGACATCGTCCTGGGTGTGTCCGATGATGCCGATCGGGCCCCGGTAGCCCGAGTCGCGAATAATTTTGAGCAAGGCCACGTCGAACTCGCCTTCGCCCAGGGGCAGGATCTTCCGGCCCCGTTTGTCGCCGTCCCGAGTCATACCGTTCAGATTCAAGCAGTGCAGGAACGGTTTGAGATTGGCGACGACCTGCGCGAAGTCGTTGATGTGACTGTGGGCGTGATGCTGATTGTAGACGATGCCCACATGCTGAGCGTCGTGGTGTTTGCGGAGATAGCGGCAGACGGCGACCAGGTTGGCCGGTTCGCCTGCCCAGCCACCGTGGTTGTACAAGCCGAGCCGGCAGCCCATTTTTCGCGTGCGCTCGACCAGCGGCAGGATCTGCTGCGCGGCTTGAACCACTCGCTGTTCCTGTGTCTTCGCGTCGGGGGACGCGAGCATTTGCCAGATTTGCGGATGCAGGTTGTATTTGTCGAACAGCCGAAACGCCTCTTCGTGCACACCCCAAAACGCGAAGTACTCGAGTCCGTGTTTTCGGTATTCCAGGATCTCTTGCTCGAAGGTCGGCACATGTTCCTCGCGCCAGTCGTAGGCGATGCGCTTCAGTCCCAGCCGGGCGCACATGGCGGCACGTTCGACCGGGCCGCGTTGCTTACCGTCGAACGGCACGATGCACCAGGCCACCAGTTTCTTGCGCGCGAATATCCCCTGAGCACTCGGCGTGGCTTTCGTCACCGGCTTGCTTGTAACCGCCGCGTCTGCGGCGGCCTGCGATTTCGGTTTCTGGCCGGCCGCCATTCCGGGGCCACTCCCGATTACGAAAAACATCAGTACCAATCCGGCGGATGCTCGACCGCAGCCAAACAGGCCATGTTGCGACCGCTGGACGAGGTTTCGTGGTGATGGATCGTTCGGCAAGAGCAGACTCCCATTTCTTCCATATCAGCTCGCGAGCAGCCGTACGGACACACAGTTTCCTCGGCGGCATGGCAATCCCGTCAATTCTCGCGTCGCCAGACGCAGTCCGCAACATCAGCGAGCGAATGTCGGGTTGCCCTTGACTGCAAGGGCGGCTCATGACGCTCGGAAAAACTGAAGGTTGATGGTCATCAGGAAAAACCAGCAGCAATGTTCTTCAGAACAAACAAGCTGGGCGTGGATCGCTGTTCACGTCATGGGCCAGACCTATGACGTGCTGTCGGGACTTCAGTATGATGGCTCCCTGAGCAGGGTCTCGGGCTGGCGGATCATGCAGGCTTCAATCCGAAGGCCACACCCGATATGATTCCTCGCTTTGATGATTCCTGGAGGTATGAGAAATCGATGGCTGTGCTGCTGCAGATTCGAGACGCGTTCAAGAGTTACGGCGAACAAAACTTGTTGGACGGAGCGGAAGCGACGTTGATTGACGACGTCAAGGTTGGATTTGTCGGAAGAAATGGTGCCGGCAAATCGACGTTGTTGCGCGTATTGCTCGGTGAGGAAGAGCTCGATCGCGGAGAGGTGATCCGGCATCCCAGATTGCAGTTGGGATTTCTACGCCAGCACGACCCGTTTCAACCCGGTGA
>JBDOMX010001108.1:1313-1979 GCA_039831615.1 Planctomycetaceae bacterium | reverse complement strand
CGCGTCATCCTCGCCGTGTTCCATGCTGAACGAGGCATCAATCCCAATGACGACACCGGCTCGAGGTTCGCCAGGAATCCAACTTGGCATCCCGTTGCGCCACGCCGGTCGAGCCAGCGCCGTAACAAGCAGCAGCAAAGCCAGGCATCGCAAACAGAGAAGCAGGACGTCGCGCAATTTCAATTGCCGCGAACGAACCCGGACATTCCGATTGAGAAATTGCATCGCAGCCCACGGCGTGTGCTGAACGCGATGCCGATTCAAAAAGTGAGCAAGGATCGGCAGCGCCACGCCCAACCCGGCCAGCAAAAGCAGAGGGTTGAGAAAGGTCATGACCGAGCTCCGTTAACCTTTGCCTGCCGTCTGAAAAAGAACTCGCTCAAGACTCCGTCAAGTGGAAGCGACGTATCAACAGTGGTGTAATCCACATGACTGGCCGTACATCCATTTCGAAGCGTCTCGAGCCATGTGTTGAAATGGGTGAGGTAGTCTTCTCGAATCCGGTCGGCTTGTGTCGTCAGTGGTTCTTCCTGCTCAAGCCCCTCGAAGCACCAGGCGCCTTGGAAGGGAAACTCGAGTTCGTAGGGGTCAAGCGTGTGCAGCACGACAACGTTGTGACCGTCGAACCTGAGGTGATCAAGCCCGGCCAGAATATCATCCGCGTCG
>JBDOMX010001108.1:0-1303 GCA_039831615.1 Planctomycetaceae bacterium | reverse complement strand
TGGCAATGCTGGTTCGTGGCGTCGGCTTGATGTCGCGCAGAAGCTGGTCGATCTGCAGGATGATTCCCATCGTGGAACGCGGCGGCAGATGCGCACGCACCTCGGAGTCAAAGATGGACAGCCCCACGGAATCACGCTGTTTGAGGACAATGTACGCCAGCGACGCCGCAAGAAACCTGGCGTAATCCAGCTTGCTGAGCTTCCCCGATGCATAGTTCATTGACGCGCTGGCATCGATTAGAAGGTAGCAATCGAAATTGGTCTCCGCTTCGTACAGCTTGGTGTAGTAACGGTCGGTGCGTCCAAACACTCGCCAGTCGATCGTGAGCAGCGCGTCGCCGGGTGCATACTGCCGGTGATGAGCGAACTCGGTGCTGAAGCCGCGCAGTTGGCTGCGGTGACTTCCCACGCGTAGCCCTTCGACGACCTCGCGCGCAATGAGTTCCAGGTCGCCCAGCTTTTGCAACACCACGGGGTCGAGGTAATTGGTTTGCGGTAGACGCTCAGACATCCATTCAACCTGTCTTCCGCGCGAGCAGCTTTTCGTCTGCCGGAATCTCGGCCACAAGCCTTTCGATCATGTCGTCGGCCGTCATGCCTTTCGAACGCGCCGCGAAGCTGGGGATGATGCGATGCCGAAGGATCGGCAGGCACAACTCCCTGATATCGTCCACGGAAACGTGACACCGCTCGCGCAGGGCTGCCCGCGCTTTTCCAGCCAGAATCAGGTTCAACGACGCACGTGGTCCAGCTCCCCATGCCATCAGCTCCTTCACGAACTCTGGAGCATCTGGCTCATCGGGGCGTGTGGCCCGAACCAAAGCCGCCGCGTATTCAAACACGTGATCAGCCACCGGAATGCGCCGGACGACGTGCTGGAATTCGAGGATCGAGCGGCCATCCACAACCTCTTTCAGCACCGGCTCGTCGTCGGTGGTCACACTCCGCATGATGTCGATCTCTTCAGCATGGCTCGGATACTTGACCATGATGTTGAACAGAAACCGGTCGAGCTGAGCTTCCGGCAGCGGGTAAGTGCCCTCCTGTTCGATCGGGTTCTGAGTCGCCAGTACAAAGAACGGCTGGTCGAGTTCATAATCCACTCCACCGGAAGAGACCCGCTTCTCCTGCATCGCTTCCAGCAGCGCAGCCTGCGTCTTGGGCGGCGTGCGGTTTATCTCGTCGGCAAGCAACAGGTTGGTAAACACGGGTCCCTTCTGGAACTTGAACCGTCGCTCGTGCGTCTCCGAATCTTCCTGCAACAACTCGGTCCCGGTGATGTCCGAAGGCATCAGGTCCGGTG
>JBDOMX010000627.1:0-1979 GCA_039831615.1 Planctomycetaceae bacterium | reverse complement strand
CGGCTTTGTGATGCCACCTCGCAAGAACTCCCCGGCCGAGCAAGGGCCTCCGTTCCTGCGAGCCGCACAAAGCCGAGAGTCTGGTAGAAGCTATAAGGACGGATACACCTGAGCGCGCAACTCAGGCGGCATATCGGCCGCGCATATTCACGCGAAGCGCGAACTGCAACGACCAGAGGGTCGGTGACAGGTCGTCAATCTGACGACACTGCCACCTTGATTCTGCCGCCCCTCCAAAGCGGCGGCGGGAGCGACCGCGGACCACTTGGGTAGCACATACGCGTCACGGCCCAGATCACCGACGTGGGGCTGGAACACCTCAAAGGACTCACCAAGCTTGTTCTCAGCAACACGCAGATCACGGACGCAGGGCAGGAACACCTGAAAGGACTCACCAGCCTGCATTCTCTCGACCTCCGCGACACGCAGATCACTGATGCGGGGCTGGACGCAGGCCTCGTTGTCCATCTCATCACGGACAGCCGGTGATTCCAAAGAGAAGCCATCCTTCAATGACACCAGATCGACGCCCCTTTCCCGTAGTTCATCGAACAACTGGCACAGGCCCTTCGTCGGTCTGCCCAGTCGATCCAGACGCCATACCACGATGCGATCAAGTTTTCCAATTTGCAATGCGTCCATCAGTTTCGACATTCCGGGTCGGTTCATCGTGCGACCGGTGAATGTGTCCTTGAACCAGACCACATCCCCGTCGTGGCACTCCGCCCAACGTTCAAGGTCTGGAAGCTGACTGGCGTGCTTCTGGTCTCGGTGAGAAACACGCACGTAGATGGCTGTCGCTTTAGTCATGGACGTTCTCAATCGAGCCGGAAGTGTAAATTGTCGATTAGACGTGAGACGTTACAGGTGTCCCGACGAATGGAACGCTGTTATTGCGTCGTCTGCGTGACACAATTCGTGAATACTGACTGTTTACACTTCGGAGACGGCCATGCGAGTAATCGTCGCCGTCATCGGAAGCTTGGTTCTTCTTGCTGTTGCCGCTTTCTGCCTGTTCGGTTTTGCTGCCACGTTTGCACGCCATTCTTCGTTGCCGCCGACGAGGTCGAGATCGTTTCGCTGGAGTTTCACTCTCAGCAAACGGAACCACTGTCCGGAACTGTGGTGAACATCGGCAGTCAACCGGAAGCAGACGTTCCACCGGAACTCACGGCGACTGGTGCGTTAGCGGTGAACTCAGCGAATGGAACGTTGTCGGACACTCGCTTAATTGTCCATGTCCAGCTGGAAGAAAATCAACAGCTGGTTCCGCCACTGTATTCGACCGAGCTAGCCAAAATTGAATGTCGCCCGACATCGCTGGCCGCTAGTTGCTGGCGGCTGCTGTCTCACACCTTCGCATTCGAAATGTGATGGTCAAGACAATCGCCGACGACCGATCCGAGGGACTGGCATGACAGAAGTCACGGCAGAGATCGGAGGGGCCGTCGCCGGTTTGTCTGTCTGACTAGACCATGTCCTTGAGACCCTTGAGTGGCAAAAGTTTGACCACGTTACGGGCTGGCTTGGCCTTGAACATTGTTTCTTCTTTGGTGAATGGGTTGATTCCCTTGCGAGCTTTCGTAGCTGGCTTGCGAACAACTTTCACTTTCAAAAGACCAGGCAGGTTGAAGATGCCTGGGCCACGCTTGCCGAGATTCTTTTCGAGCAACTCGCCGAGTTCATCAAACACGCAGGCAATTTCTTTTTTGCTCAGGCCGGTTTCTTCTGCCAATGCGGCATGGATTTCGGTCTTGGTCATCGGCTTCGCTGATGCAGCTGCTTTTTTAACTGCCTTCTTCTTCGCCATTGGAATTCCATTCAATTGTGGGGTGTGTCCATCGAAGGCGGGAAGCTATGTTTCGGGATCGATAAAGTCAATGGGCTACTCCCACTTTGAGGCTCTAGCGACGAAACAGTGGGTAACTTACAGGTGACATGCGACCCTGGCTGTCAGACATGAGCGCCTCTGGAATCTG
>JBDOMX010000613.1:0-8358 GCA_039831615.1 Planctomycetaceae bacterium | reverse complement strand
CATGTTTCCTGTGGAAGCAAACGCGGTGTTTGCAGTCCTGCCCACACCGATGGAGAACGGGCTCAGAGCTCTTGGCTGGCAATTCTATAATTTCATTGGAGCGGGGGGTTCGCGATTCATGTGCTCGTGGGACATGACGATGGATGATGTCGATCGATTCGTCGCCGATTGCCGCCGCTTCATCAATCCGGATAACGTCGCAGATCCATGAGGGTCACAGACCCCCATGTCCCTGACTCACGTTTCGCCATTCCCGACGACGATTGTGCTGCTGTGAAATGCATCGTCATCTGACTCCGGCAACAGCTCAAGGGCGTGTCGATCTGCAGTCACGTTCTCCCTCTCCGGCGTTTTCACTCTGAGGCATTGGCTTATGACACTTTTGGTGGTTTCCGTTGTCAGCGTGCTGGTGGTTTCGGCGTTGTGTTCTGTGACCGAAGCTGCGTTGTATGCGGTGCGTCCGTCCTACGTTCGATCACTCAGCGAATCAGGCAGCGTGGCGGGACGCCTGCTGGACGGCATGAAGCAGAACATGGAACGTCCGATTTCGGCGATCCTGATTGTGAATACGGTCGCGAATACGGCGGGTGCAGCGATCGCGGGAGCTCAGGCAGAAGAGCTCTTTGGAGCCAGCATGATCCTGTGGTTTTCCGCTGCATTCACTGTGGCCGTGCTGTTTCTTTCGGAGATCATCCCAAAGATCATCGGAGTTGCCTACAGCGACCGAGTGTCGGTGTTTGTTGCCGTACCGCTGAACGTTGTGGTGCGCCTGTTACTGCCCGTTGTCTGGGTCATTCAGCAGGCGTCGCAGGTGTTGAAGCCCAACGGACCGGTTATCACTGCTCCGGAAGAAGAAGTGGGCCACATGGCGCAGATGAGCGCGGACGAAGGCAGCATTCTGCCGATGGAGGCGGAACTGGTTCAGCATGTGCTGAGGCTCAACGATGTAATGACGGCCGAGATCATGACTCCCCGGTCGGTCGTCATGCGACTGCCGTCGACGATGACGCTCCGTGAGGTCTCGGAAGAGATGGCCGCCGGACGGATTCGCTGGACGAACAGCCGAATTCCCATCACCGATGGAGACAACGACAAAGTTTGGTGTGGCATTGTGCTTCGACGAGATGTGCTGGCCCACCTGGCTGGTGATGAATTTGACCGAGCGCTCGGTTCACTGGCGAAGCCGCTGCATATCGTCACCAAAAAAACACCAGGTCACCATCTTCTGAAGTCTTTCCTGAAAAGGCGTACTCACCTGTTCGGCGTGGCAGACGAATCCGGTGACATTGTGGGAATTGTCACTTTGGAAGACGTTCTGGAATCACTGATCGGCGAAGAGATCGTGGATGAAGTCGACGTGGTCGTCGACATGCGCAAACTGGCGCGAGCTCGTGCTGCCGAACCGGATGAAGGGTCCATCCCGGATGTTGGTGAAGGACATGATGGCAGGCTCAAATAAAATTCGTCGTGTTCAGCTCAAAACCGTATGATTGTGAATTCCTGATTGCAGCGAATTCCTCATCTTCAACAGCAGTCGACGCTCTGACAGACAGACATCATGCCGCTCCGACTGATTGAATTCACTCTTCCCGCGGGCGCCGCAAAAGCTCTGGACGACCTGCCGCACTCGTCGGACACGCTGCACTGCTGGGACATTCCATTGTCAGATGGGAAAGTCCTCACTCGCCTGCTGGTGGATACCCGGCGGGCCGAAGGGATGCTGGATGACTTGCTGGCGCATTTCTCGCATGTTGATGCGTTTCGCATCGTCCTGCTGCCGGTGGAAGCAACATGGCCTCGCCCGACGCCGCCGGAGGCGGAAGACGCTGTTGAGGCTAAATCACCGGAACGCATCAGTCGTGAAGAACTCTATCACGACGTGGTGCAAAGCGCCGAACTGTCGCGTGTTTTCGCAGCACAGGTGGTGCTTGCAACTCTGGTGGCCGCCGTCGGACTGATGCGCAACGACACGGCCGTGCTCATCGGCGCCATGGTCATCGCGCCGCTGCTGGGCCCCAACATGGCGCTCTGTCTGGCAACGACACTCGGGGACATGGAACTGGTGCGGAAGTCGCTGAAGACGAATTTCGCCGGTTTGAGTGTGGCGTTCATTTCTGCTGCGTCGATCGGGCTGCTGTTTCCGATCAATCCTTCGCTGGAGGCGATTGCGTCTCGGACTCACGTTTCAACCGGAGACGTCATTCTTGCATTGGCATCGGGTTGCGCGGGAGTCCTTGCCTTCACAAGTGGCGCTCCGTCAGCTTTGATCGGAGTCATGGTTGCTGTGGCATTGCTGCCGCCGTTTGCCGTGTTCGGTTTACTGCTTGCTTCCGGGGAATTCGCCGCCGCCAGCGGAGCTCTCATGCTGGTTGCTACCAACGTAATCTGTGTCAATTTGTCGGGCGTCCTGACATTTTTCGCCCAGGGTTTGCGCCCGAGAACGTGGTGGGAAAGCGAGCGAGCGATCAGCGCCACACGGCTCGCTGTGGTCACCTGGTCGACGCTGCTCGTGGTGCTTCTGGGCCTGATCTATCTGGCCACACGCTCCTGACGCTGATGCTGATCATTGATTCAAAATAGTCGCTCGACCATTCCTGCTGCCTGCTGTATCGAGGGGGCATGGTTGTCGATTCAGATGTGTGCATACTGTGCAGTAGAGCACACCAGTCCGGTGGCGCAGTTGAATGGGAGCACTTCGGCACCGAATCACGACCGGGTGTTTGTCGTTGGCACCCGTCGACGAGAATCGGGAACCGCCCATCATGATTGGCATCGGAATTGCCACGAGCTAAGTGTTCGTAACGACGTGGCGGGTTCCGGCTCGCGGGGGCAATGGATGAGGGACTCTGGCACTTCCGCCGCGGCCACGAATCAGCACTGGACGCTGTCATGTTTTCATTCAAACGAACCACAGGGAAACTTCATGAAGCGATTCCAAAATATTCTGGCATTCGTCAACGGCCCTGATGCCGTTGTTTCTCTTCACAGAGCCATCCAGTTGGCTGAAGACAATCAGGCCAAACTGACGGCGATTGACGTCCTCCGCCCGCCGTCGTCACTGTTTGAGGCGTTTTCCGGCAGAGTTGTTTCCGATGGGCTGCGCGAGGATGTGGTTCAGCAGCGGGAAGACGAATTACGGGCAATCGTCGCTGAGCGCGCGGGAAGTCGGGTCAGGTTCAGCACGAAGGTGTTTATCGGCACGCCGTACATCGAAATCATTCGTCAGGTGTTGCGGGGCGGTCACGACCTTGTGGTGAAAACTGCTGAAGGACGCAGCTTGTTCAGCCAACGCGCCTTCGGCGGCACCGCGCTGAACATCATGCGACAGTGCCCCTGTCCTGTCTGGATTGTCAAGCCGGAACATGACCGGCAGCTCAAGCGAATCCTCGCTGCGGTCGACGTCGAAATCGATGCTGACACTCCTCGACATGCTGCACTGAACACGAATATCCTGCAAATCGCCTCATCAATGGCTGAACTTGAAGGGGCTGAGCTGCATATCATCCATGCCTGGTCAGTGTGGGCAGAGAATATTCTGAAGAGTCGGATTCCGGCCGATGAATTTCACGACATGGTACAGGAACAGGAAAAGGCAACGGCGCAGGCGCTCGAAACACTGCTGGAACCATTCAAAATTGCTGTCAGCGGTCCGCAGGTGCATCTGCTTCATGGGCCACCGGATTATGTGATTCCTCAGGTCGTGCACGATGACCAGATTGAACTGCTGGTGATGGGCACGGTCTGCCGTACCGGAATCCCGGGTTTCATGATTGGCAACACGGCAGAGAACATCCTGAGCGGTGTTGACTGTTCCGTCCTGACTTTGAAACCGGACGGTTTTCAGTCTCCCATCACGTTGACGGATTGAATTGACGGCCGGCCGCAGTTCCATTCAGCAGGAAAGTGGGCCCTGTCGTCGATGAAGCGATCACGGGCACCGTCGTGGCCAGGGACACGGCCAATAAGGTTCTGCTGGTCGAAAATGTTTTTGGCGCGCTCACTGGCGACCTGCGGAACATTCGTCGTTTCACTGTCTGACAACTTCATTAAGGCGTACGTGATCTGTGACCGGTCACAGACGCCTCCGTTTGTTGTCTTCGTAGCGGTACTCGGGGCGTTGCACTTTGTGGGGCCGTGGGGAATCTTTTCGGGGCCGGTGACCGCGGCAGACAATAAACAGTCATTACCTTTGATCAACGTGGTCAGAAAGTAGACAGCTCCGGTTGATCCGAGGGGCTTTTCCGTTTGATGTTCAACTCGGGAACTACCCAGGGGGCGGGCAATGGCCTCGGGAGCAAGATGGAGCAGCGCCGGGATGACACTATAATCGCTGGTCGGGTTCGCGGTGCGCCGCAGGCAAAAGATAGCTGGCTACCGGAGGCAATTGATGCAAACCAGCAGTTGGTTGATGGGAGAGCCCGGCGACGATCCCTCAGTATCGTCATCGTGAATCGGCATGCTGTTTGCGAGCGAGTCCGGTGGAGGCCGCAGTGAACGCGGAGCACCGTGAGCTGCCGCCGATTTTCTTCCGCGCGGCCTGAGGCCGCTTTCTTCCACACCGGTTCCCATTTCATAGTTTTTTTTCGTTAACGCCGGCCTAAGTTCAACAATAGTTTCCTTATAAGGAGTCACGAATGCCTCGCAACGCCTTCGATCAGCGTGCCAGTGCGCTGGAAGACGAATTCTTCTACCGTGTTGATCAACAGCTGATTCTCAAGCTGCACCGGGAGCATGAGCTGAAAGACGATCAGGCTGCTCTGACTGCCGCCACCGGCATCGAAGATCAGGCCATTCTGGACGAATTAACGGGCGTGCAAATTACTCCGAAAACGTTGATGGCGTTCTCGCTTTTTCCATCCATCCATGTGGCGTGGTCAAATGGCCGAGTGGAAACACCAGAACGAGATGCCGTTCTCAAGGGAGCTGAAAACACGGGAGTCAGCCCGAACACTCCGGCATACGAACTGCTTCAATCCTGGCTGCAGCGAAAGCCGTCGGCTGAGCTGTTCAAGGCATGGAAGGGTTTCATTCGCGCGTCGCGTCCTGTCATGTCCGCAGCTGCATTCGGCGAGATGCACAAAGCGTCGATTCAGCGAACTCAGGAGATCGCTGCAGCGGCAGGCGGATTTCTTGGATTTAACAAGGTCTCCCCGGAAGAAAAAGCCGCGATTGCGGAACTGGAAGCGGTTTTTGTCGAGGCGGAATCGATTCCGCCTGCGGCTTCCGCCGATTGACGCAACTCCCGGAGTCTAGTGAACTGAGTCGTCACCGCTCGTGAATTGGCGGCGCCGCGTCTGGTGATTGAATCCTCGTCGACGCAACCTCCCCCGGAGTCCCGTATGCAGCTCACTTTTCTCGGGGCAAATCGGCAGGTAACTGGTTCCCGGTATTGCCTGCATGTCGCCGAACGTCGCATTCTGGTCGACTGCGGTCTGTTTCAGGAACGAGCGTTCGCGCATCGAAACTGGGATCGATGTCCAATTCCTCCAGGGCAGTTTGACGCTCTGTTGCTGACCCACGCGCACATCGATCACAGCGGCCTGATTCCTCGATTCGTCAGCGGCGGATTCAAAAAGAAGATCTACGCCACAAAGCCAACAGTCGCGCTGCCGAAAGTCATGCTGCGAGACTCCGCCGAAATTCAGATGGAAGATGCGGCCTACAAAAAGAAACGGCACCGGCGGGCAAATCGGCAATCGAATTTTCCGGAACAACCGCTCTATGATCTCGCCGAAGCAGAACGGGCACTCTCGCAGTTTAAGGGACTCGATTACGGTGAACCACTCCGAATCGGCGATGCCATCACTGTGAAGTTTCACGATGCAGGACACATTCTTGGGTCGGCCATGATTGAAGTTGTCGCGACCGAAGATGGCGAAACGCGTACGATTGTGTTTTCCGGTGATATCGGACAATGGGACAAGCCACTGATTCATGATCCTAGTCTTCTGAAGAAGGCAGATTACGTGATCATGGAATCGACCTACGGAGATCGGGATCACGATCGAAGCGGCGATGTGGAAACGGAGCTCGCCCGGTCATCAACGAGACATCGCAACGTGGCGGCAAAGTCATTATCCCCACGTTTGCCGTCGAACGCGCGCAGGAGTTGATGTACTCCATCAGCCGACTGGTCCACGAGGATCGGATTCCGGACATCCCGGTTTTTCTGGACAGCCCGATGGCGATTGACGTGACTGATATTTTTCAGCGTTATGAACACTGGCTCGACGATGAGGCTCGACGTCTGTTGCAGTCCGGCGAGCCACCGCTGCAGTTTCCCGGACTCCAGATGACTCGCAGTGCCGACGAGTCGCGTTCAATCAACCGTGTTCGCGGACCATGCATCATCATGGCCGCGTCCGGTATGTGTAATGCCGGCCGCATCAAGCATCATCTTCGGCAGAACATCAGCCATCAGCGGAATACCGTTTTGTTTGTCGGCTACCAGGCGGATGGCACTCTTGGACGAGAAATCCTCGAAGGTCGCGGGCAGGTCCGTATTCACGGCCGGATGTATCCTGTCGAAGCCAAAGTGGAAAAGATCAACGGGTTTTCCGCTCATGCCGGACGAAAAGATTTGAGACGCTGGCTGGAGGGATTTCAGAACACACCGAAACGCGTCTTTTTGACGCATGGTGAAGAACGAGTGTCACTCGATCTGGCAGAAACCCTGCGACAGGATCTGAACCTTGACGTGCAGGTCCCCCAATACGATTCGACCGTGGATCTGTATTGATCGGACCACGTGCTGCATCGGTATTCGCATCAGCCGGGCGCAATCTGTAGATTCACCAGCGTCGCGGTTGCGTTTCGAGAGATCTTCAGATTCCAAACAATGCGTATTTGCCTGATCTTCAATCCCAGCGCCGGCACGGCGGACCGTATTAAGGACTTCCTGCTGCATCTGACCAGTGATGCTCGCTGCGAACTGCGAGCGACATCCAGGAAGACGGGAGCCCGGCAAATTGCGCGAGAAGCAGTTGATGAAGGGTTCCAGCGAATCGTCGTCGCCGGAGGTGATGGCACGATCAGTCAGGTTTTGAACGGGATTGCGCCTGACTTTGATGCCGTTGAGCTGGCTGTGCTGCCGTTTGGAACAGGCAATGATCTTGCCCGAGCGCTCGGCCTGCTCCCTGAACAACTCGGGCATGCGTGCCGCCTGGCGTTTGATGAAACACTGGAAACGATCGACCTGATGCAAATCTCGGCGGAAGACACCACGTCTTATTGCATCAATGTTGCGAATGGCGGTCTGGGTGGTCAGGTCGCTCAGGACATTCTGCCGGAAGATAAACAACGGTGGGGGCCCATGGCGTATTGGATGACATCCGTCTCCAGATTGATGGACCTGCAGACTTACCATGTCGATTTATGGCTGGACGGACAGGAATGGCATCTGGAATCTCTGGGAGTGTCCGTGGCGAATGGACGCTTTGTGGGTGGCGGATTTCCGATTGCCCCGCACGCTCTCCTCAACGACGGGCTGTTAAACGTCACGATTTGTCCGGATCTGCCCATGTTTGAATTGATGGCAGCGGGAGTCAACTTCACGCTGGGACGCGACCAGCGTGAGGACAGAATTCAGCACTTCCGAGCGAAGAAGGTGCGAATTCGATCGGAACCGAACATACCATTCAGCATCGACGGCGAACCGTCATGTCGGATTGATGCAACCTTTGATGTGATCCCGAAGGCCCTCCGTGTTGTGGTGGGGGCAAACGCCACCGGGCTGGTGCCACTGCCGCCCGAGCCACCGTTCCTGCGATAGTCACACGTCGGCCAGTAAAATACTCAAACCCAAATACAAAGCAGCCCGTCATGCCCGGTTTTCTCAAGTCACAAATTACGCATCATTGATGCGGCTCAAAGACGTCGCCAGCACTCGCCAGTGTTGAACTCGGGCGAGTTCAACGGGTGCGGCATCAGGCGGCAAAAGTTTGTACGCAAAGATCGCCTCATCGAAACGGCGTAATTTTGCCGGAACGCGGGCGACACGCAGCTGATCGTCCACGGAAGCTGGGGTGTCTTCCAGAATTTGTCGAGCAACCTCCAACTGCGCGGAACTGACCCAACTCCCTGAGGCAAAATGCCAGATGGCGAGTTGCAGCCTTGCCGATTTCCGGCGAATCCGGCTCCCCTCAACTTAAGCTTTGACAGACCACCAGGGATTCCAGGTCGTGAATCCTCAACATGACGGCAGGAGATGTGGCAGAAGGACCACGGAATGGGCGGCGATACACCGAGCGATCCGTGTGTCATGTCGTACCGTCCCTCGACGCTTCGAGACTGAAGTGATCGCGCAACGAGACACTCATCGGCGGCACAAAAACGACAGCCACCGGAGTGAATCTGAGG
>JBDOMX010001032.1:0-1983 GCA_039831615.1 Planctomycetaceae bacterium | reverse complement strand
CAATAGTGACGTGCTTTTGCCGGCAGACGATCTTGCATTTGGATTCGACAATAACGCCGATATTTTGACGGTGGCGCCGGGCATGATGGAGCGTTATATGTTCGCCGCGAGAAAGATTAGTCGTCTTGCGATCGGTGACCCATCGATCGAGCCGGACGTCGTCCGATATCCGGTGTCGTCGGTGCTGACCCAAAATGAACGGATGAGTGAGGAACTGCCCTTCGGGTCCCGCGGCGGTACGTCTCTTCGGCATCATTTCCCACTGGATGGGGAATACATTGTCCGCGTCGGTCTGCAGGGGAATCGACGGGAACCACAGGAAGTGGATGTGCGGATTGACGGTGTGCGTGTCGGGTTACTCCGCGTCGGACGGTGGTCGACGGAAGAAGAGGAAGACCCACTGTACGTACGGTTTCCCGCGCGAGCCGGCACCCATGTTGTGAGCGTGACATTTGCGGAGCGAACCGGCGTGACGGAAGGAGTGGCACCAAGTCACTTACCGATATGGACGTTTTCGACCGGACGAGGATTCGTTGACCGGATGGCGTTGGAGAGTGTTCAGGTCGAGGGACCGTATGCGCCTGACACAATTGGTAGCGGTGTCGATGGTGAACGGGAGAGTGTGAGTCGACAACACATTTTTGTGTGTCGGCCGGGGAGTGACGGACAGGTTACGGAAGTAGCCTGCGCCGATGAGATCTTGGGGAGCTTGGCTAGACGAGCGTATCGGAGGCCCATTAACGAGGTCGATTTGAGCGTCCTGCGTGACTTTTATGTTGCCGGACGTGAAGACGGTAGCTTTGATATGGGTATCCAGCGAGCGTTGGAAATGATCCTGGTTGACCCTGAATTTCTGTTTCGGATTGAACGTGACCCGAATGGTATAGCGCCTCGAACGGCCTATTGGGTAAGCGATCTGGAACTGGCCTCCCGATTGTCATTTTTTCTCTGGAGTAGTGTCCCTGACGATGAACTCCTCGAAGTTGCGGAGTCTGGCCGGCTCCGTGACGAGAGTGTGCTTGAGGAACAGGTCGAGCGGATGCTCGCGGATGATCGGTCACGCGTGTTGGTGACGAGCTTTGCGTCGCAATGGTTATCGCTCCGACGGATGCGTTCTGTAACACCGGACGTGAAGACATTTCCGGCTTTTGACGATAATCTGCGTGATGATCTGGTGCGGGAGACCGAACTGTTTGTCGAAAGTCAGTTGCGTGAAGATCGAAGTGTGGTCGATTTATTGACCGCAGACTATACATTTATAAACGAACGCTTGGCTCGACATTACGGAATTGAGAATGTGTATGGCAGCCGTTTTCGACGGGTGCAGTGGAACGATGACCGACGTCGAGGCTTGCTCGGTCAGGGCAGTATTCTTACGGTGACGTCCCATGCAACGCGGACATCACCCGTTGTGCGCGGCAAATGGATATTGGAGAACATTCTTGGCACACCGCCACCTCCGCCTCCACCGGACGTGCCGCCCTTGCCTGACCGCGAAGACACCGGGGTCGTCCAATCAATACGTGAACGAATGGAGGAACATCGTGCGAATCCGGTGTGCGCCAATTGTCACTCGCGTATGGATCCGCTTGGATTCGCACTGGAACACTTTGACGCCATCGGAAAATGGCGTGAGAATGGCCCGTCGGATACGGCGATTGACCCGTCAGGGACATTACCGGACGGGACGGGATTTGCGGACTTACCGGAATTGCGAGAGATCTTATTGTCGCGCCGGCATGAATTTGTGACGACCGTGACAGAGAAGTTATTGACCTACGCACTCGGACGGGGGCTGGAATACTATGACCGACCGGCGATTCGAGCCATTGTTCGTGATGCGGCGTCGGATAATTTCCGATGGTCGTCGTTGTTAGCAGGTGTTGCACAAAGTCTTCCGTTCCAGATGAGGAGATCGGAGTCATGATCATCACTAAAAAATTATTGCCACGTCGCACGGTATTACGCGGACTGGGCACGGCG
>JBDOMX010000403.1:4555-8368 GCA_039831615.1 Planctomycetaceae bacterium | reverse complement strand
TAGATCACCTGGATCAACGCAACGCGCAAGATGAAGCGCTGCATGCCGCATTGGTGTTGAAGAAAGCCGATTATCGCGATCCGGGTTTTCCAGGCGCAGCATCGTACGTTTTGGGAATTGCCACGTTCCGGAAGACACAGTCCGGATCCGACACGAGTGCCGACAAACACTATCGACAAGTTGTCCACGCACTTCGGGATGCACAGCGACACCGGATTCCAGAATCACGCCAGCCGGAACTGGCCTACGCACTGGGGATCAGTTTGTTCGAATTGCAGGAGTTTGGTCGAGCCCGCAAGTGGCTTGAAGACGCGGTCGAAACCTATGCGCTTGGTCGTGTTGTTGCGGTACTGCGGCTAACCGACATCTATGTGGACTCGAACGATAGTGCGGCGTTTCGTAAAGCCAAGCGTCTCAATTCGGAACTCAAAAACGACACGAGTTTGACCCCGGCCCAAGAGCAGCGACGGCGAGTGCAGGAGGTACGGATCCTGTTGGCTGTAGGAGACAAGCAGCAGACACAAGCGGCCATTCAGACACTGCTTGACGAATCCGCTGATCAGTCCAATTGGGAATTGAAGGTGATCCATGCCCGAGCTTTGATGAGCGAGGGCGAAATGGCACAGGCCATGAACTTACTGTCGGAGTTGCGACGCCAGCCACGGATGGACGACTGGCTCAGTCGCCGAGCAGCCTACCTAGTGGGACTCTGCCACGAACAGCAGGGACACGTGGATGCCGCGATTTCAGAGTATAAACAGACTGTGCGGAGTTATCGCGAAACGCAGGAAGGGGCTGCGGCGAGTTTGGCGGCTGCGGATCTACTGCGCGGCAAACAACGTGACGAAGAAGCGATCCTGGCCTACAAAACTGCGCTGACACTCAGCCGAGGACCCGGTGATTTCTACAATCGGTGGATCGCCTTCTCTGCATTTCGTAAACGCATCGAGCGAGCTTGGAATTCCTGGGTGGAAAACGGACAGTTTGCCGAGGCGATTGAACTGACGGTCATGATGCCTCCACTGTTCGATGCCACAGAAGCCCAGCACCTCAAAGCACGCGCCAACGAGCTGTGGGCCGAGCACCTTGAACGACAAATGTTGGTGGCCCCGTACCGGAATTATGCCGAACAGACTGCCGAGCTGCGAAGTCGGTGGAGAGAAAGTGGCCTGGCGTACGCCACGCTCGCCGAACTGCGTTCGGAGAGCACCACCTATTCGGCGATCTGCTTGAAGAGTGCGGAACACCTGGCGAAGAGCCACGATTTCGAAAACGCCCTGCAGCAACTGAGTTTACATTTGCAGTCGGCCCCCACTCCCAGCATCGCCGCACAAGTCCTGCTTGGGGAGATCTACCTCAATAGGGACAACCTGGATCAGGCCATTCGTGTGTTGCATCGGGTCCTTGAAGCAAAATCAACGGATCCCGCGATCTACCGGGGACAGCTGTTGTTGGGCAGGTGCTTTGTCGAGAAGCAGGATTGGGACCAGGCCGAGTCGGTGTGGCGGGCGGTGATTGATTCGAATCAGCTTGGACCAACGGCCCTGGAGTGGCGACTGGTGCGGATGGAACAGGCAAAATTGCAGTATTTTCGCGGAATTAGGGCGATCAAACAGAGCGGGACTCAAACAGATCCTGTCGAACAGACGCGATTGCAATCCGAAGCGATCGACTTATGGAGCCTAGCGGCAGAGTCATTTCAGGAGCAGATTGCCCGTGATCCAGACGCCGTCGAAACACCCGAATTGCGCTATCTCTGCGCCAAATCATTGCAACTGTTGACGCAGGAGATGGATCGGCAACTCAAGGGCGAAAAAATTGCCAATGCCCGCAAGAAGATACAACAGGAAATGGAGCAGAAGCTCGACGATGCACTGGTTCAGTTGCTGACCTTGCGGCGCAATTTTTCCAAGTTAGAGAAGCAGGGGCGATTGAATCCAATCCACCAGACGATGTTGAAGGATTGCCACTTCGAGATTGGGCACTTGTATTTTGCTCTATCAACAGTCGACAGCCGCTACTGTGAAGATGCCAATGAGGCCTATCTGACTGCGATCAATAAATACCCGACCGATCTTCAGATCATACCGGCATACGTCCGACGGATGAATTGCTTTCGCAGTCAGGGTCAGCTGGCTGAAGCTCGTGGCATGCTTGAGCAGGCGAAGGTCGACCTGCGACGCATTTCGGATGACACTTTTGTGCAGAGCCGCAGCGAATTGACGCGTGACGACTGGCTGGCCTGGCTGAACCGACTGGGGCCCTGAATTCCCGACGTGCCGTCGGATCAAGCATGACGCGTCGAGATTTCGTCGATCACAAACAGGGATGTACGGATGACGGAAAAAACGGGCTCAATGAAAATCGGTTGCGTCGAAGAGATCGCAACAGTACTGGAGACGCGCCGCGACACGTGTCGACAGTTGCTCGAGCTTTCGTTCGCCCAACGCGAACACATTCGGGCGCAAGACTACGGCGGTCTGCTGTTGCTGCTGACGGAAAAGCAGAGTGTTTTGTCGCGGCATGACGCGCTCAGTCAGCAGTTTTCAAATTCCAGCCTGCAGCAATGGTGGGCGGAATCGCGTGACACTCTCGAGCCGTTCTGGCAGCAGAGGTGTCGTTCAGCTTTGCAGGATACAGAGCAGATTCTGGGGGAATTACTGGCACACGAACAGCAGTGTACCGATCTGCTGACCCACCACCGGAATGCGACCTACGATCAGTTACAGGAGATTTCGCAGGGGAACCGTGTGCACGATGCCTACCGGGACAATTTGGCGCCACGAACACACAGACATCTCAATGTCGACCAATGATTGGAAACAATCGATGTTGGGCAAACGAATCCCCCTCACGGTTGTGAGAGGTGTGTGACAATTGACGACGGCATTGCATGATGAGGAGATGGCTGTGAATCGTGTGGAACGACTGTTCATTCTGGGGCTTGATGGGCACGATCCATCTGCGCTCAAACACAGAGTTGAACAGGCGGGATGTCTGCCAGATGTGTTCACCGAATTGGATTCGTGTTTGCAGTCTTTGGTGAATCAGCCCTGCAGTGTCTGCCTGGTCTCCCACGCCGATCGCGACAACCGAGCGCGTGTTGTTTCGGAATGGATTGAGGAACACGGGCTGACAACGCAGGTGTTGTGCCTGGTCGCCAACGAATCCAATTGGGGACTGCGCGTGGTTCCCAGTTTTTGTTGTGAAATTCTGGACGAGGATTGTTCAGTGCGGTGTATGAAGGCTGTGCTGAACGCAGTGAACCACAAGCGTCCACGAAATATCGGGCCGCCACAAGCCGATTCGGCCAGCAGCCGCAGCGTGGTGTTGACAGGACATAGCCCGGCGATTCGCGCGGTTCGGCGGTCTGTGGGCACCGCTGTTGAGTCGAAGCGTCATGTGTTGATTTCCGGTCCGGAAGGCGTCGGAAAAAACCTGCTGGCCCGTCAGATCCACGTTGACAGCCAGCAATCAGAAGCCGCGTTGGTTTACGTCGATTGTCGACGAAACCCGCTGGCCCAGCTGTGTGAAGTGTTCGGCGATCTCTCGTCAAATGCCGGGGTTGCCTCGCAAAACGGAGTCACGGATCCGCATGGGCCGCCGGCGGTCTTCGGGACATTGATCCTGGATCGAGTCGATCAGATGCCGCGGCCCCTGCATCGAAACTGCACGGTACACTGATGGTAGGAATGTTTCCGAATTCCTCCAGGAGAAGAGGCAGCTGTTTTCGCATCGTTAAACTTATTGTGGTCCCTTCCTTAAATCCTTCATTTTGGTTTGTTTTTATAAGGTTTATAATAAGAGCCCCCC
>JBDOMX010000403.1:0-4545 GCA_039831615.1 Planctomycetaceae bacterium | reverse complement strand
CGGACGTGGGAGCTGTGGCCCATACGGCAGTCCCCGGGTTATTTCGTTGTCGAACCAGCCGCTCGTGGAGTGCGTGGCTGAAAATGTGTTCGATCGCAACTTGTACACAACCTTGGCTGGTCAGGTGGTCGACCTGCCGCCGCTCAGCAAACGCCTCGAGGACATTGCCGAATTGGTTCAAGAGTTCTTCAGGACCACCATCGCTCGCGAAGGACACGGTGCCTGCCAGTTGACGGATCAGGCTCTGGAAATGCTCTACACCCACAATTGGCCCGGCAACCTGCGCGAACTCTGGAATGTACTTTCGCATGCCGCGTGCTTGACCGAGGAACCACGTGTTGCCAGCGGTGGCATTGCATCCTGGATCGTGGGGCGTAGTGACCCGTCTTCGGAGTGGACAATTACCTTACGGCAAATGGAGCGCATGTTGATCGAATCCACGTTTGCGCAGTGTGGTGGCAATCGTGAAGATACCGCACGTTCGCTGGGAATCGGACTGAGAACGTTGTCGGGCAAGTTGCGGGACTACGGATATCCCCCACGAGGTGGACCCGGGTCGAATCAACTGTCACCGAGTTTGAAAGTGGCTTAGACGTGTGGTGATACAATTCACGCGCAAAGGCAAAGGACGCTCGCAATGTTGAACAACGTGTTGAACTCATCGTCGATGGGGTTGCTTCAAAAGGTGGCTGAGTTCGGTGAGCGACGCCACGAAGTATTGAGCAAGAATCTGGCTCATATCGAGACACCGAATTACAAAACTCGCGATTTACCCGTTGAGGAATTCGAACGTGCATTGGCATTGGCGGTACGTGGGCAAGAGCAATCATCCCCAGGTGTGAAGCCCTACGTCGCGACGCCGACGGCAGGGAATGCTTCAGAATGGATGGTTCGTTCGCCGTCGGTCGGTTCCCAAACGGGGGATCTGAATAGCCTGTTTCCCCAGGAACTGTTCCAGGAAGTGGAGAGTGATCCTAAGAATGTGACGTTTCAAGACGGCGGCAATCGAAGTGTCGAACGTGAATTCATGGAGCTTCGTAAGAATCTCATGCTGCAACAATTCGCAGTCCAGTTGATGACAACACAGTTTGGAATGATGCAAACCGTCATATCGGAACGCGCCTGACAAGCCGGTGTTGTCACGACCACGTTCCAATCATTGAAAACACGAATCGGATCCGTATGCGACTTGTAGAAAGTCAGGTGGTTTTATGCTGAACAGTATCGATATCAGTACAAGTGCCTTAGTCGCGCAGCGGCACCGCTTAAACACGATTGCCGGCAACATTGCCAATGCGGAGACCACTCGGAATGAACACGATGAAGTTCAGCCTTTTCAGCGCCGGATTGTTGAGTTTTATGAGGACGCTCAAAGTGACGGTGAGGTAGGGTTCCGCGTCAGTGTTGACACCGCGACTCCGTTTCGTCGCGAACACGATCCGGGTCACCCTGACGCTGGCCCGGACGGATATGTGAACTATCCAAATGTCGAACTGACGAGCGAGTTTGTCAACGCGATGCTCGCGACCAGAGCCTACGAGGCCAATGTCTCGGCGGTGCAGATGGCCGAAGAAATGACGCAGCTGACTTTGCAGATACTCGCCTGATGCCACCCTAGCAACGGCGTTTGTTCCGTTCCCAGTCGTCACCATGCCTGAGAGTCGAAAATATGGCCCTTCCCATCAATAACTCGATGATCTCATTTCCCTCGCTGGCGCCGCTGAAACCCATTGTATCCGAAGGCAGCACGACGGATGCGAGTTCCAGCTTTCAGTCTCTGTTGCTCGATGCATTTCAGCAGACGAATGCCCAGGGCCAGGCGGCGGAAATGTCGATTCATGAAGCGTTGGGCGGTGGAGAGATCACTCAAGTTGAAGTTGCCACGGCACTGAAGAAAGCGGATTTGTCACTGCGGATGATGTTGCAGGTGAGAAACAAATTGATTGATGCATACAACGAAATTCGACAAATGCAGGTTTAGAGGCCCAGCCGTTGCCGAAGCGCGATGTGATCTTGCTATGAGGACAGAGAGGCGATGGAAACGATCAATCGTACGTTTTCTCAGTTTCGTGAACTGAGTTCCGGTATGACGGGGAGCCAGCGCGCATCGTTGCTGCTGGTGCCCGTCGTCGTACTCGGCGCATTCGGACTTTTGATGTTCCGAGACAGCACGTCGTCGATGGTGCCGGTCTCGCTGGGTACGTCGATGACTTCGTCGGAAATGCAAGCCGCCGAAGCCGTATTGGTTGGAAATGGGTTGACGGAATTTGAACGACGGGGCCAACAGATCTTTGTACCCGCCAAACGCGTCAATCAATACAACGCCACGCTGTTGCTCAATGGTGGTATGCCGGCAAACTTTGCGTCGGAGTCCAACGCGATATTAGACAATACGGGAGTGTTCACGACGCGAGCCCATATGCAGGAGATCAAAGATCAAGATTTGAAGCAGCATTTGTCGCACATTCTCTCGGCGATTCCTGAAGTCGAACAGGCGAGTGTGCGTTGGGCTCGTGAGTCCGTCGGTGGAAGGTTCGGGCGGCAAGAGACCCGCAAAGCGTCGGTGTTCGTTATGCCCCGCAAAATGACCCCTTTGACCGATCGGCTGGTGTACGCCTTGCGTCACGGTGTCGCCAATGCCGTTTCCGATCTCCCGGCTGAAAATGTGACGGTATTTGATATCGCCACCGGACGAGCCTATACGGCCGAGGATCAACAGAATCCATATAACCGAAATGGAGTGGAACTCGTCGAAGCATTTACCACGTCACAGAAGTCGCGGATTGAAGAGCGGTTGGCGTACATTCCCGGAGTCAAGGTCGCCGTGTACGTCAAGATCGACGACATCAAGAAGACGATTACGCGAACGCAAGAGCTGAGTAAGGCTGTTGCGATCTTCGAAGGGGTCAGCGATCACGAAGAAAAAAACAACACGCAGCCCAACAATGCACAGCCGGGAGTGGCCGCCAACCAACCTGGCCAGGTCCAGGGCCAGAATGCCGCTTTGCAAAACAGCACAACAACCGAATCCGATTCGCAGACAGTCAGCATGCCGGGACTCACCCAGACCTACACCGAGTTGATGTCGCAGATGCCCAGCTTGACTCGGGTATCGGTTGGGATTCCCAAAGGGTATTTCAAGGACGTGGTGGTTCAGGACGGGCGCGCCCAGGTCACTGATCAGAATTTCGCCACCGAAGTCCAGGCTGCCGAACAGGCCATTAAACTCGAAGTACAGCAGACGGTGGGGGCCATCATTGGGGCGGATGCTGTCAATGTGCACGTGGATTCGATTATCCAGACGGACATGCCAGCTGAGCTGAGCGGACTCTCTTGGACGGATACGGCGCAAAATCTGCTGCAGAACTGGGGCAGCGCTGTCGGACTGGCGGTGTTCGCTCTGATCGCTTTACGCATGCTCTACAAGAGCATGCCCAAAGGTGGCACTCAGGCAGTAGCGGCGGCTGGGGGCGGTGCCGACGACCTGGGTGGGGAAGCCGAGCCTATGCAGCGAGACAGGCCTCTTACCCAGCGTGACCAATTGCAGAATACGGTTCGTGAGAATCCAGAAATGACAGCGGCGGTCCTCTCGAAATGGCTGAAGTCGGATGCTTAGCCTGTTGCGTGTTGACGACGGTACTGAAATTTAAAATCGATCGATTGTGACGAGGCTGAAATGACAGGTAAGGATCCGGCATCGCCCACACGCAATGCGGCGATTCTGTTGCTGACATTGGAAAAACCGCTGGCGGCTGAAGTGTTGAGCCAACTTCCCAAGGACCTTGTGGAAAAGGTCACGCTGGAATTGGCCAAAGTGGACGAGGTTTCCAAGGCCGAGCAAGATTCAGTGATCGACGAGTTTCACCGGATGTCCGGGGAATTGACACCGATCGAGCAGGGAGGCATCGAGTTTGCCGGTGAATTGTTGCAGCAGTCGTTGGGACCGGCCGACGCTGGCGTGATCATGGACAGCCTGAAACAAACGATGACCTCGGTCCCTTTCGGTTTTTTGTCAAATGCAGAACCTGAGAGTCTGTTGACGTTCATCGTTGAAGAACACCCACAGACCATATCGTTGATCCTGTCGCATCTGCCACAGAGTCTGGCCGCCGAAGTGCTCAGTGGCTTGCCGGTTGACAAGCAGATGGAGGTCGTTCAACGCGTGGCAAACATGGAACAGACCAATCCCGATGTTATTCATGACGTGGAGGAAAGTCTCAAGGGACGTATGGTGTCAACATTCAGTCAACACATGGAGAAAGCTGGCGGTGTTCCACTGGTGGCGCAGATATTGAACGTCACGGATCGCATGACAAATCGAGGAATCCTGGAATCACTCGAGCAACAGGACGCCGAACTGGTGGAAGAGATTCGCCGCTTGATGTTCGTGTTTGATGATATTCTGAAGCTAGATGACAAATCGATTCAGTCCGTGTTGAAGGAGGTCGAGACAGCTCAGTGGGCGGTGGCGCTCAAAGGCGCGTCGGAAGAAATCAAGAGCAAGATTACCGGTAACATGTCGCAACGCGCGGCCGAAATGTTGCT
>JBDOMX010000755.1:0-1989 GCA_039831615.1 Planctomycetaceae bacterium | reverse complement strand
CCGAAGTAGTCCATGTCCGGAATGAATTGTGCCCCGGACAACGCCTGATTCAACAGAGTCACATCACCGGAAATCGTCACAAGTCCATCCTGTGCCGTGACGCCGTCGAGGGTTACGATGTTGATCGCCGGCGTCGCAGAAGACGCTCCCAGAACAGCGTTGATGGCAGTCGCCGTCGCGACTGCCACCGCTGTAGAGTCGTCCCCGACGTTGACACCGATTTCGGTCGCAGCAGGGCCGGCAGGTATGACGATCACGACGGACGGGTCGGCGAGGTCAATGTACGTAAAGATGACGCCTCCCACACTGATGTGGTCACCGATGACTGTCGCACCCGTGCCAGCGAAAGGCACAATCAACGTGCCACCACTGAGTGACAGCGGGATAACAGGTGCTGCAGTGACACCGCCGGGCAGCGTGACAACGTTGTCCAGAGAAGTGACCGTAGATATGCCAAGGAATGTATTGAGTGCACTGGTCAGGGTCAGCGCGACCGCATCGCCGTCATCCGTCAGGTTGATGCCGATTTCGATTGCACCGTCGGCAGCGATCCCTGGTACAGGGATCACGGCCAGGTCCACGAAGCGGAACACGTCCATCGTGCCCAGTGGGTCAATCAGCAGTTCTTCTCCGACCACTGCTGTTCCCCCAGGCACTATGACATCCAGTCCGGCAACGGAAATTGCCGTGCCGTCAGCGTCTGCCAGGATTCCGCCCGCCAGGGTGACCGTGCCGATTGCAGCGGTCGCGGCACCAGGGCCGAAATTGTGTGGGTCGTTCAACACGTCTGCCGTCGCAGTTGCAACGGTTGTCGGCATGTCCGTTTGTTCCACTCGAATCTGGTCTGCATCCGCGACCAAAACAATTACCGCATCCACGTAGGTAAAGAAGACGCCGTCAACGGAGAACCGTTCGCCGATGACCGTTGCACCACCCAGAACCGTAATCTGATTGGAAGCGGTGGTGGTGACACTGCTGCTGGAGTAAACGGGACCAGTCGTTCCAGTCTTCGTTGCCAGTGTGATGCGGGCACCGATGGCGGTTGCCTCGCCCACGTCGAAGTTCGACGGATCATTCAATGCTGCGGCCACGGCGGTAGCAACTTCATCCGGTGTTGCGGTGGTCGCAATCGGTATCAGTGTTCCGCTTGCCGCCGGCAGGGCAGCGACGTCCACAAACTGGAATACAACACTATCGACAACAAACTGCTGACCAAACGTTCCGACTGGCAGCAGGGTTGCTCCGTTCGGGAACAGCAGCTCAGTACCGGCAGCATTTCTTGTCGGCGTACCAAGTCCGACAGCACCGTGTTCGGCAGCCAGCGTTACCGTCAATTCGTTTGTGCCCAGAGCCACATCGTCGTCGGAAACGGAAATCGTGTTGCCGTTGGCGCTGCTGAAGACCAACGGAGTATCTTCGGGTGTCGTCTGATCACCGGGAACAGCATTCAGCGGTGCATCATTTACGCCGTCCGTCAGCGTGATAAAGAAGCGAGTTGTTCCGTCACCCTGATTTGGAGCGAGGAAGTTTCTAGCCAGATCCTTGACACCGTCAAAATCAGCTGGGTCATTGACCTGCGCCGGAGTATTCTTGACCCGAATTTCATAGCGTCGGTTTGTGGTGAATGCCGTCGGAGACTGGAATATCACCTCTCCGAGTTTCGAATTGAACCGCCACTGATAATTGACACCTTCGAGTAAGGGCACTCCTTCCTGCAGCAGGTCAAACTGCATACTGTTGACGTCGATATTATCAATCCCGATCCCCTGGTCGGTCAGTTGAATGGTGAATTCACGAACCAGATCCGGGCCGGAGATCAGCACACGATCCAGAGCAGGCTCACGGTCAATCGGTGCCACCAGTGACTGATCGAGCGGCTGGATCAGACTGGCTCGCGGCCGGAAGAAGTCCACACGGTCAATAGCACCTCGATCGATAAAGACGTTGCCCCCCTGACCGGATGTGTTCGGAGCATCGCCATCGTCACCA
>JBDOMX010000706.1:0-1990 GCA_039831615.1 Planctomycetaceae bacterium | reverse complement strand
GTACGCCAACCTTGGAATCGACGTCGACAAAATCAAGTCATGCGTCCAAACCCTGTAATGCAACTACTCAAACACATAAACTGGCGCTGTCCAATTAGGCCGGCGTTTCTTCGAACGCGTGCAGTCTGCCGTGAACGATGCCAGCAACGAAATCGGACAGGCGGCCTGGGCGCTGTCAACGAGCCGCGTCCGTCAGGAAGCGGACTAAACGAGCGGCCTGCTGACCACTTCCTCACGGTCGTGGCCCGTGAGTGTGAACGCGTGTTATTGGCGATATGATTACGATTCGCTGTCAAGGCACGTTCGCAGAAATCAGACGCAATGGTTCTCAGCAGAGGCAAGCCCATTCAGCTCGATCACCCCGTGTATTTGCTGACCTGGACGACATACGGTTCGTGGCTGCACGGAGATCAGCGAGGCTCTATCGACCTGCAACACAATCTACCGCTGACGCCGGTATTACCAGCTCACACCGGCCGCCGGAAATCCGAATCCTCCACACTGAAAACGAAACCCGTGTTGCTGGACAAAACGCAGCGGGCCATCGTGTCGCAGACCATCCGCAAGGTTGTCGAGCACAAATGCTGGCGGCTGCATGCGCTGAATTGTCGGTCGAACCATGTTCACGTTGTCATTCTGGCCAGTGATCGAACTCCTGAAATCGTGATGAACAGTTTAAAGTCATGGTCATCTCGTCGACTCAATGAGCAGCTGGGGGAAAAGAGAAGATGGTGGACTCGGCACGGGAGTACTCGATACTTGAACGACAAGGAGTCCGTGCATCGTGCGATTGATTACGTACTGAATCGCCAGGACGACCTGCACGGGAAGGAGTACTGAAACGAGCCGCGCCCGTGAGGAAGCGGTCTAAACGAGCGACCTGCCGGACCACTCCCTCACGGTCGTGGCTCGTATGTTTGAACGCACCATCGATGCCACCGACCGCCAGACTTGCACTTGCACGACTTGGTTTGCTCGGGTCGGTTTGCAATCCATGACAACTGTGATTATCCCATCGCCGCGAACGCCGACGGTCCGGACGTGATTCCCGTCGACTAAGACTTCGAACGCTTTCATACGAGGACCGAACCAAGCTCTTGCGTTCGGTCCTCGTAGTTACGGGACTTATCTATAAGAACAGCGTACAGGCGAATCGTATTCATGTCCTTCCCTCGGGTAGCGTCCCGGATGAGCGGGCCCCGGGAGCTAAGTATCCGTTCGGCTAAACCGGCCACCGAGCCTCCGCGTGCATTCGATGGTTATCCGCCATTGTGCGGTCGTGATGTTGAGTCAGCAACCCTGGCAACCCAGTTCCGGGCGGTTTCCACTTCGGTTTTCGTGCCGTCGTGGAAGCGGAATTTTGTTTCGTAGTGGTCGATCCATTTGCCGATCACGGCCAGCTGCATCGGTGTCACG
Source organism: Planctomycetaceae bacterium (assembly GCA_039831615.1). Taxonomy (GTDB): domain Bacteria; phylum Planctomycetota; class Planctomycetia; order Planctomycetales; family Planctomycetaceae; genus S139-18. The sequence continues at coordinate 574 of JBDOMX010000706.1, read as the reverse complement.
AGTTGCCAGAAACGGACAAGTCCATCGCGAAACCAATGTACGCCCTGGAAGAGTCGAATCAGGGAATCAGCGACAACGTCAGCCTCCTCCGGATCGACGATCTCCGCAGTCATGTAGGCAGGAAGGTAATAGTGGAGTCCAACAGGTGTCAAAAAGCTGAACCCATCGGAGCAGTGTCGGCATTGGGTCGGCGTCAGTGTTGGCCAGGGCTTGCCACCGAGAATTTCGTGAAGATGTTCCACCATGTAAGTGTCGATGATCGCGTCGCATGCGCTCGGCACCGGCTGCTCCGGGAAGTGCGTTTTAATCTCATCGACCAGTGAGTGCGTCGTTTCAGGCTGACAACTTGCTCTTACGTAACTGGGACTACGTTAGCGACCTTTCCTGCCGGAGTCGCTTCTTGCGTGCGTACGCCAGGTCAACGTGGGAGCGTCCTGAGTTGAGGGTGTGATCGGCGATCCGCAGTAGGGATTCAGGTAGCGATTGGATAGAGGGATTGCTGTTCGTTGAGTATTCTTTGCTTGTAGAACTCGGTTCGTTCGGTCGAGTGGTGGATGCAGCGGACGTGCAGCAT
>JBDOMX010000570.1:0-1994 GCA_039831615.1 Planctomycetaceae bacterium | reverse complement strand
GTCGTCGTTCCCGCCGACGCGGAGCAGATCCGTACCGGCGAGGTCGTTGACGTCGAGTTCTTGGCGCAGCGCGGCTGAACAGGACGTGGCCGCCGTCATGAACCTGTGGAGCTCCCGTTCGCAGCATCCGGGATGGCCGTTGCCGGTCGGCCCGCTCCGGGTGCCCGCAGGGCTGGTCCGACTGCGTCCGGTCAGGCTCCGCGACGCCACACAGTGGAGTAGGGCCCGGCTGGCCGACCGCTCTCACCTCGAACCGTGGGAGCCTTCCACTGAGCACAGTTGGGAAGTGCGACACTCTGTTTCATCGTGGCCTTCGGTGTGTTCGGGGCTGCGTGCCGAAGCTCGTAAGGGCCGGATGTTGCCGTACATGATTGAGCTCGACGGGCAGTTCGCGGGCCAGCTCACGATCGGAAACGTGACACACGGTGCGCTCCGTTCAGCGTGGATCGGTTATTGGGTTGTGAGCGGGTCGATAGGCGGCGGCGTGGCTACCGCGGCGTTGGCGCTGGGATTGGATCACTGCTTCGGTCCAGTCATGCTGCACCGTGTCGAGGCCACCGTACGTCCAGAGAATGTGGCGAGCCGTGCGGTGCTGACTAAGGTCGGCTTCCGCGAGGAAGGCCTGCTCAAGCGCTATCTTGACGTCGACGGCGCCTGGCGCGACCACCTTCTGGTGGCCATCACCATCGAGGAATTGAACGGATCGGTGGCCTCGACATTGGTCCGTGCGGGACGCGCTTCCTGGGCCTGACGGGGTCGATCGGCCGCGCCTCGTTGTTACTGATGTGACACGTGTGACGTTTGGTCCTTGTCACCAGCGAATTACAGGTGTGTAATTGTCTTCGGCGCGCCGCCCTTGGATGCGCTGGTCACAGACCTAGCCTGATGGGGAAAGGAGCAGGCACCATGCCAAGCATCCCCCAATCTCTTCTCTGGATCTCTCTTGTCGTTCTCTGGCTGTTCGTGCTGGTGCCGATGTTGACCAACAGACGCGACGCCGTCCGTCGCACCAGCGACGTCGCGCTGGCGACGCGGGTGCTCAACAGCAGCCGTACTGCCCGGCTCCGTCGTCGTGGCCGCGGACCCGCGTCGGGGCATCTCAGCGATCCGGCCTGGCGTCCGTCGGCCGCGGATCTCGACGGCGACGACCGGGAAAACCGAGCGCCAGGCCGGTCGGTCGTCATGGTCGCCACCGAAGAGCAAGACGTTGACAGTGAAACCGACTACCTCGACGTGGATGTGGTGGAGGACTCTGGCGCCCTGCCAATCGGAGGTTTTGCAGCCAAGGGTAAGCCGGTGGTCGTGGCTGAAAGCGATGTGCCGACTTTGGAATTCGGCGAGACCGACAACGCCGGTGAGATCGATGAGGACGAGTCGGACTATCAGGCAGCCGACGGTGCCGAGCGCTTGCAGGTCGTTCTGAGGCCGCATAAAGGCCGCATGAGTGCAGCAAGCACTCACCAAGGCTGAACACCGCGTAGCCCAGCCCCGAAAAACTGTCAGATTTTTGCTGCGAGGGAGGGCTTCCAGCCGGGCTCCCGGATTTTACATTTACTTCTCCGGCTTCGACGAGCTCCAGAGCGTTCATTTTTCAACAGAGCGCGGCCCTCCTCCGCCCCCTGATAGGAGGCACGGTGAAGTCCGCGGAAAACTATAGCTCGCCTGGAGTGCCTTGCTACAGGCTGCTGCGGCGCCCCCAAACTGCGATTTTTGGACGCTGGGGATACGGCTATGAGAGATTACGGCGTTCCAGCCTGCTACATGTATGACAGCCGGCTGTTTACGGATCACTCTCACTGACTGGCCTGCTGTTTGCAGATCCGGTTATGATCTGGAAACTCACGGCTGACATGGCCAAAGCCAGACGCCGAGTGATCCGCAAACCGCAAAGCGCCGAGTGATCTGTAAACTCACTAAAACTGGTATCGTGTCAGGGCAATTCTTTGACGGCCACGTTTTTTTTCGGAGCCGCTCCCGTCCCTCCGAAATCTCCC
>JBDOMX010000869.1:0-1994 GCA_039831615.1 Planctomycetaceae bacterium | reverse complement strand
CCGATATACCGAAATGTCTGGAGTCGACTGAAGCACTTCGGAGATGCGGAAATCGCGTCGCTGATCGTGCCGCGTAGCCTGACGATCGAACACAGTGCCGTTCCCACAATCACTGGTCACAAAGGCGCGTGGACAACTCCGGAATTTGACAGTGTCAGCACGGAAGTTGCGAGGATTCCAGGACGATCTGGTGCGCAGCGTCCCAACGTGTTTCACGGCGAAAACGGATCGACCACCGGGCCCTATTCCAAGCCGGCTGCGAGAGCGTTTCTCGAGTCGCTTGGGGTCAGGGAACCCCGGTCGCCCGTGGGTCGCATGCACGACAACCGTTTCGCCTTTCGACCACATGCACGGCAGCGGAGGACGGTCCAGCAGATTGAAGACCACGTCCAGGGACTCGTGCGAAAATCGGAGCATGTTCGTGACCGGTTCATGCTGTATGAACTGATGCCCGAGTTCACACGCGGCGGTTGGAGTACCCGGAAGCGTCACGAGATTCATGATCCTCAAAAGTTCATAGTGGGGGCACGTGCATTCCGACGCCGTTTCCAGGAAGAGGCCATGGGTCGTTTCCATGCTGAACTTCTGCCGTTCAACCCGCGATCACGGGTGGTGAAAACAACCGACAAGTGGACGGCATACGATGTCGTGCTTGACGTGCATGACGACCTGTTCGCCTGGGGCGTGCTCTTGCTGCCCAAGGACTTGAAGCCCGGCGAGAAACGCCCAGTTGTGGTCTGTCAGCACGGGCGACAAGGCCTCCCGCGTGACACGATCGACGCGGGCAAACCGGCCTACAATGACTTCGCCGCCCGGTTGGCCGAGCGTGGATTCATTACCTTTGCGCCCCACAACCTGTATCGCGGCGAAGATCGCTACCGTTGGCTTGATCGCAAAGCCAACACCATTGGCTGCTCGTTGTTTTCATTCATCGTTGCCCAACACGATCAGATTCTGCGCTGGTTGGACGCACAGCCGTTTGTGGATGGTGAACGCATCGCGTTTTACGGTCTGAGCTACGGAGGCGAGACCGCCGTGCGTGTGCCCACGATTCTAGAAAAGTACTGTTTGTCGATCTGTTCGGGCGACTTCAATCAATGGACGCGTAAGATTGCCGCCACGGATCAGCCATTCAGCTTCATGCGTACGATCGAATGGGAAATGCCGTACTGGAACCTGGGGAACACGTTTGATTACGCCGAAATGTCCTACCTGATGCTGCCGCGACCCTTTATGGTCGAACGCGGCCACCTCGATCGGGTCGGCCGTGACCGATGGGTCGCTCATGAGTTTGCGAAAGTCCGCTGGCTTTATGCTCAGTTCGGACTCGCTGACCGAGTGGCGATTGAGTTCTTTCAGGGCGGCCACAGCATCAACGGCGAGGCGACATTTCGGTTTCTACACAAACAGTTGAAACATCCCGCACCGGACGCAGATCGATGACCGCTGTGATGTTCGGATGAACGCAGATTCAGCGGCGCGGCTGTACATGACGCCCGTCCAAGTCCATTCCGACCACCCACACAGATTCCACCGGTTTCAGATCCGTCCGGACGGGGGTACACATCTCGACCCATTGCTGTCACAGAGGCCAATCGCCTCTGCACCGAAACACCTGCGACATCAAGGCCAACTTCGCAAAACAGCATGGTCGTCCCGAGGTCACTGACGCCACAGGGGATCGGAGTCGCGAAGTGAGTGTCGATCAGCTCCGCACCGGCAACCGATTGGATGGTTTGCCTGGCTCGTTCTTGCCGATTCTCGCCACAGTCATCAAGATGAGGATCGAGATGTCCGGCGTTGGCAAGCCGATTCAGTTTTAATGGAGTATGCCGGATCGCTCAGTACTGCCACGTCTTACGAATGTGAAGGGAAGATTGGGAAGAATGGACGGGAAGTTGGAGGGCAAACCTGAGACACCGGAATCCGGTCCTACGGTTGATGCCATTAGAGACGCCATTGAGATTCTGGAGTTGCTTGCCGAGGAACGGGCG
>JBDOMX010000298.1:3491-8435 GCA_039831615.1 Planctomycetaceae bacterium | reverse complement strand
TGCGAGGCGAACTGGGGCTTGGTGAAGCGGCTGCCACGATTCCGGCGGCTGCGATTGATTTCGACTTCGAAGTCGCCTCGCGTCGGGAAGAAGAAATCCCTGGCGGTTTCACAGCCGATCCCGAATTCGACATCACGTTGCTTCATCTCAACGCTGAACATATTCCACAGCTGGTCGCCGTCTCCAGGGTCGACCTGTTGAACCGATACACCATCGGATTCTGGAACTGGGAACTGCCGGAGTTACCCGACTCGTGGCTCGAGGCCGAATCGGTTCTCGACGAAGTCTGGGCGCCAACGCATTTCTGCCATGTCGCGTTCAGCCGGAAACTAAGAATTCCTGTCACCCACATTCCCTATGCGATTGACGTCGCCGTCCCTGCAGGCGTCGGTCGGCGTGAACTGGGATTGCCGGACGACGAGTTCATGTTTTTGCAGATTTTCGACGCGCTCAGTGTGCCTGAGCGAAAGAATCCGATGGCCACAATTGAGGCTTATCATCGCGCCAGGCCGGATTTTCGAGGCAAGACCCGTCTCGTCGTCAAACTGATCAACGGCGACAGGGAAAGTGAACTGCTCAGTCGCCTGCGTCGCGCTGTTGCTGACGATGATTCGATCATCGTCATCGACCGCTATTTACATCGCCCGGAACTCAACGCGCTGTTCAACAGTGTGGACGCCTGCGTCTCACTGCATCGCGCCGAGGGATTCGGTCTCACACTTGCCGAATCGATGTGTCTTGGCAAACCCGTGATTGCCACTGGCTGGTCGGGGAACATGGACTTCATGACTCCCTGGAATTCGGTCCCGGTCCCGTACAAACTGGTGCAGATTGAACGTGACCATGGCCCGTACCCGGCTGGCCAGTGGTGGGCAGATCCGGATCCTGACGCGGCGGCGGCTGCGATGATCCGCATCGCGAATGAACCGGAATACGCGGCAGAACTTGGCTCAAACGCCGCGCACGACATCCGGGCAAACAACTCACCCGCTGCCATCGGCCGTATCATTCAATCGCGCCTCGATGTCATCAATCGCTAAGCACGATCGATGCAGTCGGGGGCTTCTGGTGCTGCTCCGCCCACCGATTTCCTGTCCTGGAATTGCCGGATCGAAGCCGCTGGCCGGACTGGACGCGTTCGAGCCCTCTCACCAAATCGCCTTTTCCTGCAGCCGACACAGGCGCATAAAATGGCCCTCACGGGCAAGCAGTTCGTCGTAGGTTCCTTCTTCGACCACCCTGCCTTTTTCAAACATCACAATTCGATCGGCTGCCATCACGGTCGAGAGACGGTGCGCAACAATTAACACGGTCCGGCCCTCAGTGGCGCGCACAACTGCTTCGCGGATTCGAGCTTCGGTCTCGGCATCAACGGCGCTTGTCGATTCGTCGAACACCAGAATCGGTGCGTTTTTCAGCAAAGCTCGTGCGATCGCAATCCGCTGCTTCTGGCCACCCGAGAGCCGTACTCCCCGTTCCCCCACCAGCGCGTCGTACCCCTTGGGGAACGACCGAATAAAATTGTCTGCGTTGGCGATGCGGGCGGCAGCCTGAATGTCGTCATCGCTGGCTTCAGTATTCCCGAGTCGAAGGTTTTCGCGAATTGTTCCGTCGAACAGAAAAACATCCTGCGAGACCAGGGCGATCTGTCGACGCAGATACCTGAGTGGCAGGTCGCGGACATCGTGGGAGCCGATTGTTACCGCCCCATGATCGACGTCGTAAAATCGTACGAGTAAGTGGCAGGCCGTCGACTTACCAACGCCCGAAACACCGACCAACGCGACTGTTTCTCCCTGATGGACTTTGAAGGTGGCGTCCTTCAAAACCGGGTTGCCGGACTCATAGCTGAACGCGACGTTTTCAAACGACACGTCGAATCTCACCCTGGCGGGAACGGTCGCATTGTGTTTTTCAATGATTGCCGGTGGTTCGTCCAGCAGATCGAACACACGCGCCGCGCTGGCCGCCGCTTTCTGAAGGTTCTCGGTCATACTGGCCAGTCGAAGAAACGGCAAAAATATCTGACTCAGGTAGAGCAGGAAGACCACCAGGTCGGCCACTTCAATCTGCATTGTCGTGGTTCCGGTCATCCAGCTGCCGGAGAGCACGATGAGTACCAATCCGGCGCCACTCGCCGCTTCAACGATTCCGGCGGGCACCAGTGACCAGGTGTTGGCGTAGATGATGCTGTCTCGATACTGGCGGCTCTCTCGTTCAATGCGGCGGGCAGCGTCGGCTTCAGCAGTGAACGACTGAATCACGGGCAGGCCGGTGAGATGATCCTGGATTTGCGCGGAAAGTTCGGCGAAACGATGTCGCACGCCTCTCCAGTGATTGCTCACGCGGGTCGTGATGAAATATGCCGCTGCGGCCACAATCGGGAGAGGGATCAGTGCAACCATCGCCAGTTTCCAGTTGAGCACAAACAGCACCACACTCATCGTGATGGGAATGGCAATCGCCAGTAATGTTTCCGGAATGCCGTGTGCGATGAAGTCTTCAACTGCCTGCACGTCACCGACGGTCCGAGCCACGAGATTGCCCGAGTGCCGGCGGTTCAGGCTGGACGGTGGCTGGCTTTGCAGGTGGCGGTAAACAGCGACCGTCAGGCGATGCAGAGTTCGGTACGCGGCAATGTGAGACATCAGCCCGTACAGATAACGAGCCACGCCTCGCAGCAGGTAAAGACCGGCCAGGGCCAGAGCCAGCCAAACGAATCCGTGAGACGTGTTCGGCTGTTCGAGCCGTCGAATCATCTCACGCATCATCAGTGGCGGAATGATACCCAGACCAGTGAAAATGAAACCGAAGACGACCGACCACACAATCAATCGTCGGTCTGCCGCGAGCCAGGTCCAGATTCGCGTCAGGAACATAGTCACATCCTTTTCATGGTTCCGAATTCGTGTCAGATCGTTGGTGACCAGACGATTGCTGCTCCGGAATCAGCCCGCAGGAACCGACAGGGGACTCCGGATTGTTGCGAGTGACGAGAACTCCGGGTGAGATTGTCTACGGGTAGACCAGATCGAATTGAGGATCACCCACGACGATCCACAGAATGATGAAATGGTGGATCAGATCGCTCACGAACAAGGCGATCCCCGTTGCCAGCAGGAAAAACGCGGGGCGTCGTCTGCAATCCCACTGCCAACAGGACAGGAGAATGACCACCAATCCGGGATAGCTGTGGTGAATGCGAATGCCGGCGGTCAGGCGACCAATGGTGGAGGCCGTTTCCGTGGTCGATTCCAGTTGGAATCCGAAACGCAGCAGACATGTGAGCGCTTCAAACAGGACCGTCAACAACAATGACCACAGAATCAATCGGTGATTGTCGGTCAAACCGGGATTCCCGAATCGAGCTGTCACGTTGTTTCCTGTTCGGGTGCCCGTCGCACGGGTACTCGCCTGATTCGCTGCCCGGCCAGCCGCAGAATCGCGATGAGTGCCCCGACCGCTTCCTTCCAGTTGATCTTAGTGACTCCGTGACGACGATCCAGAAACATGATGGGGACTTCGTCAAATGTGCAGCCAACCCTGCGGCAACGATACAACACTTCTTCCAGAAATACGTAGCCGGTTGAGATCACTCGTTCCCAGTCAATTTCGGCCAGCTTCGCCACCCGATAGCAACGGTAACTGCCGCTGTTATCGCGTGTTCTGAGTCCCAGGAGGCATCGAGCATACAGATTGATGGCGCGGCTGATCAAGCGTCGGTGCCAGTTCCATTGCACCGCCCCTCCTCCCGGAACGTATCTGGAACCGATCGCCACATCGCATTGTTTGATGCTGGCCAGCAGATCGGGAATATATTTGGGATCATGACTGAAGTCGCCATCCAGATTGATCAACAGTTCGTAGCCGTGCTCAATTCCATACCGGAACCCTGTGAGCATTGCGGTGCCCAGCCCAAGTTTGCCCGACCGGGTCAGCAGTCGAAGTTGCGCGTCGGTCTCGCCCATGTCTCTGACCGCAGCTGACGTCCCATCCGGGGAATTGTCGTCGATGACAAGAATGTCCGCATCGGGTGCTGCGGAATGTAGCTCCGGAATTAACTGGCGAATGTTCTCCAGCTCATTGTAGGTGCAAACTGTGATCAGCAGGCGTGACATGATTTTTCGGTTAATGACAACGCGGGAGGTAAGTCCGGACGAACATCAATTCGCGGCAGTGTCGCAGTTGGGAAGTGGAATCTGCAGTTCCTGCAACCTTCGCTGCAAATGAAGCTCCGGCAACTGGAATACATCGCAAAATCGTGCGAGTTCCTGGACCGCCTGAGCCGAGTGCGATCCCTCGGTGTTTGAGGAACGTCGGACGGCTCGTATCAGCAGGTTCTTTGCTGTGTGTTCCATGTCGATAAACTCAAGCACCTGCGTCTGGTATCCAGCCTGTTCCAGCAATGCCGATCGGATCGCGTCCGTCGTTAGCGCACAGAACCGTTCCTGCAGGATGCCGTATCGCGACAACAAGGGAATCCCGCCCGCTTTCAAGGCAGCATGCAGTTCGTGCTGACAACATGGAACTGCCAGAACCACATCAGTTTTCCAATGCACTGCCTGGGCGATCGCATCATCGGTGGCGGTGTCGCAGGCGTGCAACGACACGGCAAGATGAATTTGGTCCGCTGGTTCAAATGCCGCGATGTCACCTTGTTCGAACTGAATCCCCGGCAATTCAAGTGTCTCGACAATCCGGTTACACATTTGTACGACGTCACTGCGGCGATCCAGTCCCGTGATGGACACCTGACGTTGTGCAATCCGGGTCAGATAGTAGTGCGTGGCGAACGTCAGGTAACTTTTGCCGCAACCGAAATCAACGATGCGAATGACGTCGTCCGCTGGCAGCCGATCAACGATGTCGGCGATGATTTCCACAAAGCGATTGATCTGTCGGAATTTGCGGAAATGCCTCGACCGGACCTGCCCGGAACGCGTC
>JBDOMX010000298.1:2415-3481 GCA_039831615.1 Planctomycetaceae bacterium | reverse complement strand
CGGAACGCCTCGTAATGCCGGTCTCCACCAAAAATGGAACCGGCTGGCCTTCGGGGAGCAGATATTGACGTGTGCGGTCGTGATCGGTATTTGCTTCAGGTGCTGCCGCAGCGTTTGTGTGTTTTTCTTTGATCAGGCGGCATTTTCCACGCCGGCTGTAGCGGGCTGACCACTGTTCGTCCTGGATCACAAGATGGACGTGGCGATAATGTCGTCCCATGGATTCTTTGAGTGCATTGACAGTGGCCGGCGGATCACAGTTCTCATGAAAGATCTGCGCACCCAATTGTCTGGACCATTGATAGCAGGGTGCCTCCTGCAGCAGGACTGGCCTGATGTCAATCCGGCTGGCGATCGCGTCACCTTTTTGAGTCGGCTGGCTCAGCACAGCGCGCTGCAATTGACCGCTGCCGACGGCGGTTTCCATGACTTCGAACAACTGACTGGCATCATCGGGCATGATCGTAATTCCGGCATTTGCCGATAAACTTTGAGCTTCTGCAGACGCCGTCGCCCCGAGACTCCGGGCGATGGTTCGCCAGTGTGTGGCGCAGGAAATCCCTGTGGCGGGCACAATACAACTTTGGATACGCTTAATGGCCCTGAACAAGAAGCAAAAGAAGCAGATTGAAGCTGCAAAGAACAAGATTCAGCGACTGCAGCACTTATTGAATGCAGCCCGCAAGCAACCGGATGACCCGGAAGATATCCCAAAACTGGAGGCACAGATCGCCAGTCTCCAGGCCGAAATTGAGAAAATTCGCAATGGCTGATCAGGATTCTTCCGGTATTCCGCAGTCTCCCACGGTGATTGTCGTTCATCCGCGCGAACGCCGGTCCAAATGTACGGTCGAGTTTCTGCGTGGCCGCGATGACTTCGTATTCGTGCGATTCCCCGACAAACCGCCCATCGCCCGCGACAGGTACGTGCGGCTGGGATTAGGGGGCCCGATTCTGTCAGCAGAGGACGCTGGCGGTGGCCTTCTGGTGCTGGACGGGACATGGAAACTGGCCGCTCGCATGGAGCCCTTTTATGCCGATTTGCCCGTAAGATCGCTGCCTGTTG
>JBDOMX010000298.1:0-2405 GCA_039831615.1 Planctomycetaceae bacterium | reverse complement strand
GTGTCACAGCTGTATGAAGACCCGTCGGAGGGTCTGGCAACCATTGAAGCGGTGTACGTGGCGCTCCGCCTGATGAGGCGTCCGGTGCATGGTTTGCTGGATCATTACCACTGGAAAGACCAGTTCCTCGGACTCAATGGCTGGACCAGCGAGTCCAGTCCCGCTGGATCTCACCAGTAAGTCAGGCAAACCAGGCGACGAGTTTTTCGGTCTGCGCAGCCCGGTCGACCATCTTTAACGGCCCTGAACGGAGATTTCCTGTGACCGGCGCCTTTTCGTCCGGTCATCCGATTGCATCAATGAATCGACGCTGCAATCATGGCAGTTCCCGCAGGTCCCCACTTACATTGAACCGCATTCCCGAAGCACGGCTGGGGCACATGAGCCGGCATTGATTCATTCAACGGGATGATTTCCAGTGAGAATCGATGCGGGTGTGGCGACCGTGTTTGAAATCTGACTGTGTTTGAGGAAGGCGAAGACGCGTGTCGAATCCGACATTTCAGCAAAAATCGATTCTGATTGTCGAAGACGAAGAAATCATCCGTGACACCCTGGCCGAATTTATTTCCGGCGAAGGGTTTGGCGTCGGCACGGCAGGAACCGTCGAAGAAGCGTTGACACTCGTCTGCGAGCGAGATTTCGACGTTGCCGTGTGCGATGTTCAGTTGCCGGACGGCGACGGGGTCCAGTTGCTGCGCCGCCTGCATCGAATTAATCCGGCCATGTTTGTGCTGATTATTTCTGCGTATGCGTCTGTGGAAAACGCCGTGGAGGCATTCACCGCTGGTGCATTCGACTATCTGGTGAAACCTGTCAATTTTGATGAACTCGCTCGACGCCTGGAACGGCTGTTCAAGTTTCAGGATCTGTATCGCGAGAACCAGAAGTTGCGGAAGGACCTGGATCGCTTCGAAGGCTTCGATCAAATCACGGGCAGCAGCAAGGTTCTGCAGGATTTGCTGAAGACCATCCGCAAAGTGGCCGCAACAAACTCCAACGTGCTGCTTGTTGGAGAAACCGGAACCGGCAAGGAGCTGTTTGCCAGGGAAATTCATACGGCTGGCCCGAACAATGAAGCCAAGTTCGTTTCGGTCAATTGTGGAATCCGACCGGTTGAGCAACTGGAAGCTCAGCTGTTTGGCGTGAGTGACGGACAACCAGGCCTGTTCCAGACGGCTGGAGCAGGAACCGTCTTTTTGGACGAAATTGCGCAGCTGCCTCTGGGGACTCAGACTGAACTTCTGCGAGCGATTGAGTATCAGGAAGTGATGCCCAGTGGTGCCTCCGAGCCGATTGCGGTCCAGACCAGAATCATCGCGGCGACATCCCGGGACCTGATGAGAGAAGTCTCCGAAGGAAACTTCCAGGAAGATCTGTTCTACCGGCTGGACGGAGTGAAAATCCGCATTCCACCACTGCGGGAACGCCTGGACGACATTCCTGAGCTGGCTGAGTACTTCACGGCGAAGCACTGCGAGACGATGAGAAAACGTGTCACCGGTGCTACCAGCGACGCCATCCGAACGTTGATGGCCGCGCACTGGAAGGGCAACATTCGTCAGCTGGATAACGCGATTGAGCGTGCCGTCATGATGTGCGACACAGACGAAATTCAACCAGGTGACCTGCCACCGGATTTACTGGGTGTGGGGACCAACTTGCCGGATACAGATGATCTCCGATCAGCTCTGCGCCACTATGAGCGGCTGCATATCACGCGAGTGCTCAAACAGTGCCCGGATAAGAAGGAAGCTGCCAAACGATTGAAGCTCGGTCTCTCCAGTCTGTACCGGAAGATCGAAGAGCTCAAGATCGAGTTGTAATGACAGCGCCCTGTATGAACATTGACGAGATCCGGATGCAAATTCCGCATCGGGACCCCTTTCTGTGGCTGGACGAAGTGGTCGAACTCACGGACACGCGGATATGTGCCCGGCGATATCTTTCGCCCGACCTCCCGCTGTTCGCGGGTCACTATCCGGATTTCCCCGTGTTTCCCGGTGTGCTGCAGTGTGAATCGTGTTTCCAGGCCGGAGCCATTCTGATTTCGAAAGTGGCGCCAGCCGAGGACGGGCGAATTCCGGTGGTCACGCGCCAGGACAAAACGCAGTTTCGAAAACTGATTCGTCCGGGTGATACGATGGAAATCGAAGCTGAGTTGACTGACCAGCTGGCGAATGCGTATTTCCTGAAGGGAAGAGTCACGGTTGATGGCAAAGTGTCCACGCGGTTGGAATTTGCGTGTGCAATGGCCGCCGTCGAATCTGTTTGACTCGCACCAACGCTCTCGTCGCCTGTCGGACTTCAGGATGTGACCGTGGCCGCATTTCCGGACGATCTGGACGGTACCTGGCAGAAGGCAGTTCGCCGTCGGCTGCTTGACTGGTATCGAAAACATGCTC
>JBDOMX010000069.1:0-1996 GCA_039831615.1 Planctomycetaceae bacterium | reverse complement strand
TGGCTCGACTAATCACGAGGGTTGTGGACGTATGATCCGTGTTGATCGAGATGACGTGAATGACGACAGGGCGTTCACCTGAGTCACTATGGAACGTAACTGAACGTCCTGACGCCCCGGCTCCGGTTTGCGATTCCTTCTTCGGCGTTACCTTTTGATTCAGCTTTGATTTGTAGTAATCAACGACTTTGTCGACGGAGTCAGCAGTTGTCAGTACTGTTTTGCGGTGGACGGACTGCACCGTTCTGTCGCCCTGTTGGTTGATGGTCGCGCCGTCGCTGACGCTTGCACCGTTCATTTTTGCGCCGGGATACTGCCACTCTGCAACAGTTGTCAAAAGCGACTTGGGTCGATTATCCGCTTGAACGGCAGAAAGGAATACGGAAAGAACGGCCGTGATTGCGACCACTGATGCTGGCAGCATGGCTTGTCTCCTGGTGTGAGTTTTCGAAACGAGGGGCGACAATTCCATGTACGACCTCGCGTTTCATTCGGCGGGCCGACGATTCCGCGGCTTATAAGTGCCACCCCACCGTCGTCCGGAAGACGCGGCGACGTTGCGCCCGCTGCCAGCGGGTTTTTCGTTGTGCGTCATCACGCAGGCTGCGTGCACAACACCGATGAATCCCGTCAGGAGTGTTCTGAATGAAGTCCACGGCACTTTAGTCGTGACTATACAGTTTTTGCAGCAGCAGCAATAATTCGATGTACAGCCAGACCAGAGTCGTCATTAACGCGAACGCTCCGTACCATTCCATGTACTTTGGAGCATTACTCTTCGCCATTTTATCGATCAGGTCGAAGTCCAGCAGAAGACAGGCTGCAGCGACGCCGACGAAGAGCAGGCTAATGCCAATTCCGATTGGTCCAGCGCTGTGAATGTAGGGGATTGGCAAAAAGATTGAAGCAATGTACACCAGAGCGATCGCTCCCACCGCAGAGGTGATTCCCATCCGCAGTTTGTTCGTGACCTTGATGATGCCGCTCTGATAAAGAAACAACATCACGGCCAACGTGCCAAACGTCAGGCAACAGGCCTGAAACACGATTGGCACAGTTGGGAACCGTGACTGAGCAAGGGCCGACAGTCCCCCAAGAACACAGCCTTCGGCCAATGCGTAGAGGGGCGTGGTGTAGGCCGCCAACGTTGGCTTAAATATGGTTGCGATCGCCAGCATGAAACCGACAATCCCGCCGCCTATCATGAGCGGTTGAATCGCCTGAACACCGCCCGCCGCGATACCACCGGCCTCCTGAAACTTGAACCATGTCATGCCGGCGGTCAGCAGGGCCAGCATAATTGCGATCAATGTCTTCACCGCCGTTCCGGTGACCGTCATCGTGGTGGTGTCACCGTATGACTCGAAATTCTGAAAGACGCTGCCCCTCAGGGCGGGATTGGAAGATCTCATTTGTCGTTGCCTTGCTGTTTGCCGCGTATTTGCGATGTCGACTGTTGTGCGTGTTTTGTGACGGTCTGCTGCGTCGCACTACGATTCAGCGGCCCGAATGTCTTATCTGAGATGTGCAGCATCAGGCCTGCATTGATGAGTGCCACTGGCTCTGCCAGTGTCCTGACGCTCGCGAAAACACTGGCAGAGCCAGTGGCACACAACCCCTCATTGAATCACTGGCAATGCACTTGCCGCTCGTACGAGCACCGAAGATACGTCAGTTTCGTGTGGACTTTTGCTGATACCGCGTCATTATACTGCACAATCGCTGCCGGGCCAAATGCCGGAATTGTCGTTTTCAGAGCCTCGTCGATTCAGGTGCCCCCTCTCGGGCCGTTTCGCGACTCTCTACCGTTGTCAGATCCAAAATTATTCCGTGTCAGATTTCCAACAATTCAATCTGATTGCTCCCCTGCAGCAGGCGATTGAGGACGAAGGCTACGAACTTCCGACTCCCATTCAGGAGCAAACGCTGCCTGTGGCATTGGAAGGGCAGGACGTGCTGGGCTGTGCTCAGACGGGAACCGGCAAGACCGCTGCCT
>JBDOMX010000887.1:0-8448 GCA_039831615.1 Planctomycetaceae bacterium | reverse complement strand
CGTAACGCTCAAGCGTCAAGTTGCCGCACAGTGGACATCACAGTGGACATCACAGTGGACATCACAGTGGACATCACAGTGGACATCACAGTGGACATCACAGTGGACATCACAGTGGACATCACAGTGGACATCGCTGTACCTGACCATTCATAATTCGGCCGATATCTCTGGCACACCTGACCTGACATGCAGTGGACACACAATTGCTGGAACGCATTTTCAAACTCCAGGAGCACCAAACGACGCCGCTGCGAGAAGTGTCCGCCGGGTTGGTCACGTTTCTGACGATGGCGTATATCCTGTTTGTTCAGCCGGCCGTTTTGTCTACCGACTTTTCCGGTGAACCGACTGGACTGGACCCTGGGGCTATCCTGCTGGCGACCTGTCTTGCAAGTGCGTTCGCCACGTTCCTGATGGGTGTCATCGCAAAACTTCCGATTGCGCTGGCTCCCGGCATGGGCCAAAACTTCTTTTTCGTGTCTGTCGTTGTGGCACTCACCGCACGGGGATTTGATTCTCCATGGCAGACGGCTCTTGGCATTGTCTTTGTCGCTGGCCTTATCTTTCTGTTACTGACATTTTTTGGATTGCGAGAAGCAATCCTGCACTCATTGAGTCCCAGTCTACGGAGTGCGGTAGCGGTCGGCATCGGCATGTTCATCGCCTTCATCGGTCTGCAGAACGGTGGTCTGGTTACGGACGCTCCTGCTTTGGTCACACTGAATGTCAGTCATTTTGGGTCGATCGACGGGGCCGTATTCTGGACTGGTCTGGTTGTCACACTGATCCTCATGACACGTCAGGTTCCGGGGGCCATCCTCATCGGAATTGTGTGTGCCACGATCGTCGCATCAGTCGGCGGGAAACTGCAATATCATGGAATTCTTGATTTCCCGACGATCAAGGAACCGGCTGCATTCGCGTTCAACCTGAGCCACGTGTTTTCAATGGCGTGCCTGCCATTCATAGTGGTGTTCGTATTCATGGATGTCTTCGACACGATGGGAACACTGGTGGGTGTCACGCAACAGGCCAACCTGCAGCAAGACGGCACCATCCCGCGGCTCCGCCAGGCCATGACGGCAGACGCACTGGGCACAGTCGTCGGCGCAGCACTGGGAACCAGCACTGTCACCAGTTACATCGAAAGTGCGGCAGGAGTCCAGCAGGGTGGTCGTACGGGGCTGACGGCGGTCACGGTGGCTGTGCTGTTTCTTTTGGCACTGCCATTCAGCCCGTTGATCATGACGATCGGGACTTATCCTCCCATCACGGCGCCGGCTCTTGTGTGTGTTGGAGCAATGATGTTTCGAAATGTTGAATCAATCGATTGGTCTGACGAAACAGAATCCATTCCTGCATTTATGATCATCCTGGGCATCCCGTTGTTCTTCTCCATCGCGGACGGTATGGCGTTGGGTTTTGTTGTCTGGGCACTGCTCAAACTGGCGCGCGGTCGATTTGACAGAGCCACATGGCGGATGTGCGTTCTTGCTGCTGTCATTGTGATCTACTTCCTGGCGATTCGTGTACAGATGTGAATTCCACCCGGATGTGATGTTCGCAATCGGCCTGCCGGAGGTGTGACCACCTGCTCGAACAAATCGCCCGGCACGTGCAAGCACAGGCTGCGGCCGTGTTACGATGCTGCCGCGCCCAGCGTGGCGGCGACCAGGCTGTCGAACGTACCGCGTACATCGACGCCGTACTCCGGCTTGCCGCCCTGGCCCTGCGGACCGGTGACCCAGGGACGCCGGTCCCGTCCGGGCTGAATCAGATCGTCGTTGGCGCAGCTTTCGTGTAGAAAGTGGAACGCCAGCCCGGCGCGATCGCGCTCCGTGCAGTTGTCTCCTGTAGAATGCGCGACGCCGTAGCAGAAGAACACGACTCCCCCGGACTCGACCTCGACCGACACGGCCTGCTCCTCGGGTGGCTGACAGCGAATGTGATGATCGGAATTGGGATCGCGTTCGTGCTCGTAGGTCTGCTGGTGAGATCCAGGAATCACCCGCAAAGTGCCGTTATCGATGGTTGCGTCATGTACGGCGACCCACATGGCGGTGCCCTTAAGTGGGTCGGCGATCTTGAAGTAGGCGTTGTCCTGATGCCAGCTGGTGCCGGTACCGACACGGCCGGGTTTGAGGAACATCTGATCCAGATGCAACAGGTACGGATCGCCGAGCAGGCTCGATACGGCGGCGACCACGCGATCGTCGAACGGCAACGCGCGGAGCAGGTTGCTCTTGTCGAACAGTGGGACCAGCTGCAGGTTGAGCTTGTCGGTCGAGTGCGTCTCGCCGTCCCCTTCGGTGCGCACATTGCGCACCAACCCCTGCTGCTGAAACCGATCGACTTCGGCCGCCAGCGCCGCCACCTCGTGGCTGGCGAACAAGCCCTCCACGACACACCAGCCGTGCTGCCGGAACTGGCGAACATCCTGCTCACGCATCAGTCACACCTGAACCTTTCATTGTACTGTGCGAGAAAGCCGCACATGATAGATACGCCGCAGACTGTCGGTCAAACAGCGGTCCTTGTGCCCACTCAGGAAACGCATTGAGGTCTTGTACTGACCCATCATCCGGCTGAACTGAAATCGTGAAAAAACGTAACGCCATCACCGATTCGAACCCCGTGATAGATCATGCCTGCCCAACAAACGTGACAGACGAACGCTAGCGCCTCGCTGTGCTCGTTGCCAGAAACTGTCGCTGCGCGTGCACTGCAGCCGCGGCGGTCGCGGCTCCGCCTTGCTCCCTCCGAGCTTACGTCGCACGCTCCGCTCATCTCCCGCCTCCGGCGACGGACGGACTCAGGACCAAGCGGAAGCCCAGGTAGTAGCAGCGGCGGTGGCCCGGCGCGTAGCGGTCCGGCGAGGTCGGCCCAGCTACCGCCCCGGTACACCCGGTTCGAGCCCGGCGCGGGTCCGGTTGGATCCGTCACGGCGCGACTCTCATACTTCCCATACCAGTCACCGCACCACTCTTTAAACGCAATATTACAATGCCTGTCCTTGTTCTTGCTTGTTCTTCAAACCGCAGCGTTGAATTATCAGACGGGTGCGGCGACAATTTGTAAAACGGTCAGCTTTGAATGTTCAGTGTGAGAACGATTATGCGAAAGACTGGAGCCTTCGTGTCGGGCGCTGCGATTTTGTATGCTCTCACGACTCCACTGTTCAGCGATGACGATTTGGATCAGGATGCCGTTGTATTCTTTGAAAAGAAGATCCGGCCGGTTCTCGTCGAACATTGCTATGAATGCCATTCAGCAAGCGCCGAAGATCTGGGAGGTGGCCTGCGACTCGATTCACGGTCCCGGCTGCGAAGAGGAGGTGACTCCGGTCGCATCATTGTTCCCGGGAACCCAAACGAAAGTCTCCTGCTTTCCGCGCTGCGGCACGATGACCTCAAAATGCCCCCCGACGACAAACTACCGGATCACGTGATCGCGGACTTCGCTAAGTGGATCGAGACAGGTGCGCCTGATCCCAGAGACGCCAAACAACATGCTCAGGAATCCTGGATCGACATCGAAACCGCGAGAAACTTCTGGGCCTTTCGTCCATTCAGCGGGGCCACTGGCAGCATTGACGAATTCGTCACCAGAAAACTGAATGCAAATTCGCTCCAGCAAAATCCTGCCGCTGACAAACACACCCTGCACCGACGTCTCTTCTTCGATCTTACCGGACTCCCCCCACACCCCGAGCAGGTGATTGCGTTCCTCGGCGATGAATCGCCCGACGCCTATGAGAAACTGGTCGATCGCCTGCTCGCCTCGCCGCACTTCGGCGAACGCTGGGGACGGCACTGGCTGGATCTTGCCCAGTATGCCGATTCACTCGACGCCGAACGCATCTTTCCAAACCGAGGCGCATGGCGATATCGTGACTACGTCATCCGCGCGCTGAACGAGGACAAACCTTTCGACCAGTTCGTCGGTGAGCAGATCGCCGGTGACCTGTTGCCGTACACGAGTGACGCGGAACGAGCCGAACACATTGTGGCAACCCAATTCCTGACTCTGGGGCCGATGAACCTCGTCAACCAATTCAAAGAGCAGTTGCGGATGGACATTGTCGACAACCAGGTCGACAAAGTGGGGCGAGTCTTTCTGGGACTGACCGTCGGTTGCGCGCGATGCCATGACCACAAATTTGATCCCCTGGAACAGGATGACTACTACCGCCTTGCCGGGATCTTTCAAAACGTGCAGGTTCTGAACGGTTTCAGGGGTGTATCCGGCGTTTTCAGCGACTGGCTGCGTCAGCCGATCCCGGAATTGCCCGGGGAACGCGCCGACCGCGAACGGCGTACTGAACTGCACCGGCAGCGTACGGCGAAGCTGGAAGCAGATCTTGCGGCCAAAAAAGCAGAAGCCGAACGGCTGACGGACGAGAATAAAGAACGTACCACGGCGGAGAATCCACCGAACAATGATGAAACAATCACGAAGCTGACGGACGAAGTGTCAAAGCTTGAGAAGGAACTGCGGGACCACGTCGAAGCGAACCCACCACGGTCGCCAGCGGTTCTCGCAGCTACCGAGCCCTCTCAGCCGACCAACTCACGGATCACTATCCGTGGTAACGCGCTCAATCTGGGCGAGGAAATTTCACGCGGAATTCCGCGTGTGCTGACAGCAGTCGGTAAGATTCCCGAGACTGCAAGCGGGCGTTTAGAGCTTGCCCGCTCTCTGGTTCACCACAAGAACCCGATCGTCCCGCGCGTGTTTGTCAATCGCGTGTGGCATCACCTCTTCGGCACAGGGATCGTGAGAACTGTCGACAACTTCGGCACACGAGGGGAAACGCCCAGTCACCCCGAACTCCTTGATGCACTCACTCAGCGTTTTGTGTCCGGGGGCTGGCGGGTCAAAGCACTCATTCGTGAGATCGTCCTGAGCCGCACTTATCGATTGTCGAGTGAAAACAATCCGTCGGCCCGGTCGATCGATCCTGACAATCGACTCCTGTGGCGACACAGCCCCCGACGCCTCGACGGCGAATCGATTCGCGACTCGCTTCTGCAAATCAGTGGCAGCCTCACCTCACTGGCCTGTGGTCCGACTCTGCCGCCTGCAGAGTGGAACGGCGGGGAAATCGGACAGTTCGACCAAATCAATAATTCCAAAGGTGGACGTCCCGACGTGCTTCAGGGTCGCAGCGTCTTTCTACCCGTCTCGCGTGCGGCGCTGCGATTTGACGCAGGCGATCCACTCCGACAATTCGACTTTCCTTCTCCCAATGACATTGTCGGCGCACGCCAGTCGAGCACTGTGCCCACACAGTCACTCTATCTAATGAATTCACCGTTCGTATCCGGTCAGGCTCGAAAGTTTGCGGAGCGTCTTCTCACGCAGGAATCCAAATCGGATGAAGAACGTATCAGCGCCATGTATCTGGCCGCGTACGGTCGTCCGGCCCAACCGGGGGAAATTCAGCAGGGACTGAGGTTCCTGAACACAGCTGCCGCAGTAACGGACACGGTTGACGAGATCAACAGCGAAGAAGAAGAAGAAGAAGAAGAATCTCAATCGGTGTTGGTGCGTCTGTGCCACGCAATCCTGATCTCGACTGAGTTCCTCACGCACGATTGAAAGCAGAATCATGATGACCAAATCGCATCACCAACTATATCCCTGCGGCCAGTTCACCCCCACCGCCACGTCGCGACGCGCGATGCTCAAGTCCTCCGGGTGTGGATTCGGGATGACGGCGCTATCCGCTATGCTTCAGAAGTCGGCGGACGCAAATCAGTCATCGCAGGATCCATTAGCAGCCCAGCAGGGTCACTTCCGTCCTCGAGCAAAAAGGGTCATCTTTGTCTTTCTCGCCGGAGGCCCCTCCCAGGTCGATATGTTTCAACACAAACCGCAGTTGACGAAACATCACGGTGAGACACCTCCCCAGAGCATCGCCCATGACAACGAGTTCACGACCGAAGGTTTCGAATCGACCCGACTCCAGAAACCGATCGCCAGGTTCCGCCGTCATGGCGAGTCCGGAATCTGGATGAGCGATCTCCTGCCCCATCTGTCCAGGCAGATCGATGAACTGACCATCCTCAACGGCATGGTCGCAGACAATCCGGCTCACACTCCTGCCATTCGACAGTTGTTTTGTGGATCGCCGTTCCTCGTCCAGCCATCTCTTGGCGCATGGACTTCGTATGGCCTTGGCACCGAGAATCAAAATCTCCCTTCATTTGTCACAATCGACGGACACCCGTTTAGTTTCGGTGGCGCATTCCTCCCGGCGATTCATCAGGGTACGAAACTTGAAGGCAAACCCGAATACACTATCCGCCATCTGAAGAACGACGTGCTCAGCGGAGAGCAACAGACAGAACAACAGAAACTTCTGAGGTCTTTGAATCGCCGGCATCTGGACGGAACCGTCGCCGATCCCGTCATTGAAGGGCTGATTGACGCCTATGAACTGGCATTTAAGATGCAGGACCAAACCGACGGCATCGTGGATATTTCTTCGGAGACCGAAGAAACACGATCGCTCTACGGCATTGATGAGGAATCCACCAATATCTCCGGGCGTTCGCTACTCGTCGCCCGCCGGCTGTCAGAGGCTGGCGTTCGGTTTGTACAGGTCTATTCAGATGGATGGGATCACCACGTGGGGATTCGTCGCTACCTGCCAAAATCGTGCATGTCACTCGACAAACCCCTTGCCGGCCTGATCTTGGATCTGCGTCGCCGCGGCCTGCTCGAGGACACGCTGCTTGTGTGTGCCGGCGAATTTGGGCGCACCCCCTTTGATCAGGATCTTTCGCGTGGCAAGGAACCACCAAAGACATACGGTCGCGGCCACAGCCCGCAGGGTTTCTCGATCTTTATGGCCGGTGGTGGCGTCAGGAAAGGATACGTGCATGGCGACACGGATGACCTCGGGTATCGCGTCGTCGAAGGCAAGGTGCACGTGCATGACCTGCACGCAACAATACTCCACCTCATTGGACTTGACCATGAGCGGTTGACATATCGTCACGGGGCACGAGATGTCAGCCTCACCGACGTTCACGGGCAGGTGGTGGAACAAATTCTGGCCTGATGAACGGCTTGCGAGAGAGCAGGTTGTCGTCGTTTGACCTGATGCCTCGCGTATCCATGACTGTGGCGTCCGTATCAACTGAGAACCACCGATGAATTGCCATTGCGCCAATTAAATTTGAACCAAGGAACTGAGCCCAGTGTTCGAACTACCTGGGGAATAGATGCCGGAAATCACGGCAGTGGCTCCAGCAGCTCACGTGGATTCGTGGTCGCGGGGCAAACACTTACTCTAACGGCTCCTGCTTCAGCGAACTCAGAAACGCCAGCAGATCGGCAGCCTGCTGCGGTGTAAGGTCGCGGAGCATGCCATCAGGCATGAGTGACTTTTGCTGCGGAATGAGTTCCTCCACATCGTCGCTCGCCAGACGCATGGCGACCGCCTTTCCCTCTTTGAAGACATTCAAGACGACGTGCCGGTCAGATCTCTCGACAAGGACCCCGGTATAAGTTTTACCGGCCGCAGTAACAAGCAGGTGCGTTTGAAATTTCGGGTCGATCTTTCGTGATGGATCGATCAGCGATTCAAGGATTTCGTGCGGCTTGTACTTGCTGCCGACCTGACTGAGATCCGGACCAAGAGTTCCACCTTTTTCTTCCAGCCGATGGCAGTTGTTGCACTGGGACGCGGTTGCCGTGAAGAAAAACTGCCGTCCCTGTTCGATATTCCCATCCAGCTTCAGGAGATCAGCCACATTGATCGAATTTCCCAGCCGATTGGTTCGCCGCTTCTCCGGAAGGAAACGTTCAAAGAGATCTCGCACATTGGTGTCGGTATGAGCCGTTCCCATGGCAATCACCTGTTGACGAAGTCCGTCGATAGCAGGCCGTTGCTGAATAAGTCGAGCCAGCATCAGCGCGGTTCGACTGGTTGAGAGCAGCTTGGAAAGTTCTGTCACCTGCGGCTCACCGGCCATTTGTTCCGCTCGTTTCAGCAATTCTGCGACGGCACGTGTTTCGGCGTCAACTTCACTTCGGCGTGTTGCTGCTGCCTCCAGATCTCTTGCCCGATCCTGTTCCGTTTTTTTGCGCAGCCGTTCTGCTTCTTCCTGACGTTGCAATAATTCTTCAGCGTTTAGTCCCTGGGGGACCTCCGCTTGATTCGCTTCTGCACGCTGGCCGTCTTTTGAAATGCCCGGCAACTGCGCGATCCATTCGTGGACCAGATTGAGACCCTGTTCATCGTGCAGATTAGATCCAACGTGTGGCATCCGACCGCGCCCCCACTTAGTCGTCAGTGAAAAAGTCGATTGATCAATGAATCGCGGCCTGGTTTGGGAAAAGTGGATGTCATAGATTGCAGGGAATCCGTTTCAGACGGTTCGAAACCTTGCAATTTGAGACAGGCATGAAGCCCAAACCTCGACCGGAAGCCAG
>JBDOMX010000228.1:0-1997 GCA_039831615.1 Planctomycetaceae bacterium | reverse complement strand
GGGAAAATGTACGCCACCGAAGGTGTGTCCGCCCGGCTTGCTTGAAACGACAGACCGGTGACAAGCAGAAGGACGACCGCTGTGCTGGCGTGTTTCATGGCAGCCGCTCGGTTTATGTGAGTTCCTGGATGACACGTCCGTTATTGACGATCTTAACCGGACGTCCCTCGGGTGTCAGAAACTCACCATTGGGGTCGATTCCAAGTTGTCGGTGGATCGTGGCGGCGAGATCTTCGGGACCGTAAGGGTTGTCGGCCGGCCTTTCCGCCCGCTTATCAGAAGTGCCCACAACCTGGCCGCCCCTGAGTCCTCCGCCACCGAGAGCGACGCTGAACCCTGGCCCCCAGTGATCTCGACCGACACCCTTGTTGATCCGGGGCGTACGCCCGAATTCACCCGTAACAACGACCAGCGTTCGCTCCAGAATGCCGCGGTCGGCGAGATCGCGAAACAAAGTGGACATGGCCGCATCGAGTTGTGGTAACAGGTCGCGTTTCAATGTGACGAAATTGTTTTCATGCGTATCCCAGTCCACATGGTTGACGGTGACACATCGTACTCCGGCCTCGACCAGGCGTCGGGCCATCAGACACGACTGCCCCAGAGACGTGCGCCCGTACTCATCGCGTAAAGACTTGGGTTCGTCCTGGATCGTGAAGGCTCGACGCGTGCCGGGTGAGGTCATCAGTTCGAACGCCTTTTCACGGAACACGCTCGCCGTGCGTGCCAACCTGTTGGCGGTTCCCTGTGGCGCATTGCGAAAACGATCGACGACCTGCAGCAACTCCTGTCTTGCCACGGCCCGATCATCCACAATTTCTCGCGGAGGGACGATGTCACGAACCGTAAAGCCGGGATCGTTAGGGTCGGAATTGATGGTGAATGGCGCGGCAACCGGACCCAGGTACGATGAGCCCCCACTGGGGTGCATGTCCGGCAGGCAGATGTATGGCGGAATGGGTCCCCGCGGACCCAAAGTGCGCGAAATGATGGCGCCATGGGACGGTCGCTGGTTGTTGGGAGAAAGCCCCGCGTTGAACCCGGCCACCGGATGATAACCTGTCAGCATGTAGTGATCCGCGGGGCCGTGTCCGGAATTGCTGTGTGTGAAAGAGCGGATCAAAGAGAATTTGTCGGTCTGACCTGCCAGTCGAGGCAGATGGTTGCAGACCTGCATGCCGGCGACGCGCGAATCAATCGGATCAAATTCGCCGCGGAACTCCGCCGGTGCGTCGGGTTTCATGTCCCAAGTGTCAATCGTGCTCAGACCGCCTTTGAGAAACACGATGATTAGCGAACGCTGTTCCTTTCGGTTTGCCTCTTGGGCAGACGCCTGCTGCGACAAGAGTTGGGGAAGAGACCAGGTGGCTCCAAACAGACCGGCCTGACCGATCTTGACGAAGTCACGTCTCTGCATGCCATCGCAGAAAATGCCTTTGCGCTTCATGACGAGTTCTTTCTGCTGACAAGAGGCTGTGAGCCGTGGTCGACATCCTTGGCACACTTGGCCCGCCGATAACGGCGAGAACTTGTGCGTTCCGACGTGGATGCCTTCAATGATTGAACAGGAATTCCAGCGAATTCATCAAACTCCAAGCGAGATCCTCGGCCGCTTCACGACGCACCGTGTCCGGACGGTTCAGGTACTTGATGGCCACGCCGCGTTCGGTCGCAGTCGGAAACCGGGCGAAAAACGTAAGGTAGAGTTCGTCGACCAGTGGTCGATTGTCTGCGTGTTCTTCCACCAGCAGCGCCACGCGACCGCCTGCATGCGACAATTTGCGGTGGATTTCGGGCGAGTTCAGAATGTGCATGATTTGCGATACGTTGGTTTCCGTGTTGCGCTCGCATTCGCAGGCGGTTTTTCGGATCGGACGCCCGAACAGACTCAAGAAGTAGTGTTCCGCCTGGGAGTCCCAAAGTTGCAACGCTCGGACGCCACGAGGAACATTGCGAAATTTCTCGTCGATGCCCGTGGCTTGGCAAATGGCGTCCAT
>JBDOMX010000431.1:0-2000 GCA_039831615.1 Planctomycetaceae bacterium | reverse complement strand
ACGGCAAACGCCAATCTACATGGTGCACGTCGCACCAATCGCACATCCGGCACCGATTTAATGCTGAAGTCTGCAAACACCAATTTTCTACAGAGTTCACAGACGGCACCAATTCCAAACCCGGCTGTGTTTTGATTCGCGTGTTCGAAATCACAAAGGAGGTTAACTGATGAAACGAGATTTAAGACCTGATCAGGTCGGTGTTCGATATGGCGTCTGCCGTAGCACCGTAATTCTCTGGTGTGAGTCCGGCGATATGCCTGCGATCAATGTCGCGTCGCCGTCGGCAACGTACAAAAGGTGGAGGATGGTGGCTGGTGGTCGTTCATTGATGGACGCACGCTGTTCGTCATTCAACCGTCCGGCAAGACTGGAGTGAAATCAGATGAAAACAATCATCCCGAAACATCGCACGCGGGCTCGGATCGAAGCCGCACGTCGGCTGCTGAAGCCATCGCCAGTCGATTACCACAAGCTGCCCGCTTGGCTCCGTAAGCGGCTGCAACAGGCACGTCGTGAGGGTCGGATTGGTCTGCCACGCGGCATCGCAAGTAACTCGGGGGCAGCGCTGGTGGACGCAGCGATGCCTGGGTCAACGCTCGATCACTGGGGTAGGTTGTTGTGGCGTGACAAGCCGGCGTTCGTGGTCGAGCCCTACCGGTACTTACAGCAGCACATCGACGATTTCCTTGAAGTCATCGGCCCGGGCGTGGAGTACGAAATCTCAGCAAACGCATGGCATTTTCCGGGCCGAGCGTTCCGGATCGTGTTCTGGGAGCGAGGCAGCGAGCAACCGGCTGAGTCGGAGTGATGACACACGGAATGTTTTGGGCAGACGTTCCACCCCTCCTGAATTCCCTCGCATGCCAGACCGACAGCTCAAATATTTACCACCAGATGGATTAGTAAACGATGTTTACAAATTAAACGTGTCGTCAATACGAGCGTTGTCGCGCCTTATAATAGCCGGGCGAGGTGGCAGCTGGAGGGAGCGAGATTCGTTAACCGCGGGATCCATCAATTACATGGCTGGCTCGAAACGCGGATTCAGCTGGCGGAACGGAATTCGGAACGCGGAAGTGCAGGGTCAGGAAGGCGACACTTCGACAGTTCGCCGTATTAACCAATTGCTGGGGCACCATCACCCGGCTTCCCGCTTTTTCTTTTCGATGGTCTTGGAGGACAGGACGATGGCAAGTGTGAACAAAGATCAGAGCGGTTGGCGGATTCGTTACGTCGACGCGAACGGAAAACAACGAACGCTGCGACCGGGTAGGGTTAACAAAGCCAAGGCCGAGTCGATCGGTCGTCACATTGACGAACTAGCGTCCGCTAAAGCGTCAGGGCAGTCGTTGGATCGTCCGACCTCGCTGTGGCTGAGCGACATCGGCGACAAGCTGCACGCAAAGCTGGTGCGGGCTGGGTTGACCGAATCGAAAGCCGCACTCACGCAAGTGGCGGAACCGTCCGTTACGCTGGCGGAATTTATCGATGAGTACGTGGCGACGGGCATCACACGAAAAGGTGATAAGGCAAGCTGGAACACTCTCAAGAATTGGGAGCAAACTCGCGACTTGCTGTTGGCGTGTTTCGACGGATACAGACCGATTGATTCCTTCACGCTACCCGATGGTAAGGCGTTTCGGAAGTGGCTGGAACGGCGAAAGATTCCTGTCACGAAGAAATCGCCCACTGGGCGAATGAAAGAAAGCTCAATTCGTCAGCGAGTTGGCAACGCAAAAGCGATGTTTGAACATGCTGTTCTGGAGGAACTATTGCCGCAGAATCCGATTCGCAATCAGGTCAGCAGCATCCGAGCTGATGACGAGGGGAAAATAAACATTCCCGCCGATATCATCGAAAATGTCATTCAGGCAGCACCAAACGCCGAATGGCGGCTTCTGGTCGCACTCTGGCGGTACTGCGGCTTGCGAAAGATGGAACCGATGGAATTAGACTGGAACGACGTGTTATGGGCTGAAGGAAAGCTCCGCGTTCGG
>JBDOMX010001118.1:0-8460 GCA_039831615.1 Planctomycetaceae bacterium | reverse complement strand
ATCCAATGCATTTGTCAGCAAATTCAAAAGAATCTGATCCAAAGAACTCAAGTCGCATAGGACCTTCGCGTCCTCTCCTCCCTCCCGTTCAATCCGCAACGCGGGAGGCATTCGATAACGCAACAAATTGACGGCCACTTCGAAACGCTGTGGTCCTGAGTTCACATCAACCGAACAGAATGTAACCGGGAAAGAGTGCACAGGTTGCTTCACGTCCGTTTCGGACTGGCGCGGCCTGTCCGATCGTCAAAGCAGAGAAACGGTACAGGTGGATACATCGCGGTCAGCGGGTCCGCCAGATCGTTTCTTCTGGAATCCGCTGCCGGTTCAAAACGTCTCTGATCTCTGCGAGAAACCGGGCGGCGTCGACCGGGTATCCCTGAGTTGGTTTCAAATCCGGAATCAGGTTCTGCCAGTAGGCGTTGAATTCGAGCATGGCGACTTCGCGCACGTATTTGCAAATCATGGAAGCCACCGCGACCGGCAGGTGCTCTTCGGCCTTCGTTTGAAAACGGAACTCCAGCTCGTTCAGTCGGTAGCGTGACAGCGCGCGCCCTTCTTCGAGTCGAAACACAAGTTGGTCGTCGAAGGCCGCTGACAGCAATTCACCGTAGCGATTCCGCCCGCCGTGTTTGTCACAGATGATTTGAGCCGATTCCAGTTCGGATTCTCGCACGATGTCGGCCACCAGCTGCAGTGTCTCGGCAGAAAGAACCCTGCCTTTCGAACCGGCAGCTTCAACGAGCTGATTGAACTCCGTCGGAAAGATCACTCGGGAACGCACTGCGACCAGTTCAGCAGAGGCCGCATGGAGCGTTGCTTGCAGCAGCTTCGTCGACCGTTCAATCAGTTCTCCTTCCGTCTTCAGCGGGAGACGGACTGCGGTGGGAGCCAGGCAGGTTTCCACATCGAAAGCGTTTTGAAATGCCGTCCCGGCAACCGAAGTTCCGAGGTCATGGAACGTCGCTGGCGTCAGGTTGAGCAGCTTCAGGAGTGACAGCACAGCCTTTTCCAGCGGCTCAATCGAACGCCCCGAGGAGTAAACTTTTTTTGAATCGGCCACCTGCAGCTGCTCTGAGATGTGAGGCGCCGATTGACTGACCGCGTCACTCAGCATTTCCCAGCAATCCGGAGCTGTGGTTCGCTCCGGAAAACGCCATGCGGTCGCCGTTATTAGAAGTGGTCCGAGGTTCGGACCGTAGCCGGCTTCGTCGGTGCCGATGAAAAACGTCATGTGCTGTGAGGAACTATTTCGGGCGTCGATTTCTGATGAACCGAATCAAACTGTAGCGTGTTTCCAGTTCCTTCGCTGCCTCACTCACGTCCACCCGCTGGTCAGCATAGCCGGGGACAATGCGACGCACACTCACTGCCCACTTCGCGCCCGCTTTCAGTGGCATCGGTCTTAATTCGTGCACGGGAATGGCGGCTTCAAATCGCCATCCTGTGGGATCTCGCTGAGTCGCCACATACCATTCCGGATTCCAGCGGGTGAATTGCCAGCAGCGATCTGATGTCCGACCGGCGCTGTCGATCACGAAATGCCACGCCGTTGAATAATCGCGGTCGACATCCAGCTGAAACTCGACGTGGTCCGTCGTGATATCCGCTTCGTCGTGCGTCCGGTTGAGAGCTTCGTCCGCCGGAGCCTTGTCTGCAGCGGTGGGCACGTGGCCACTCAGGAACAGAAACTCTGCGTCCCAGCTCATCATGACGAGGCTGTCGGCGATCCCATCACCCGGCCGCCCGTCTTTGAGGCGAATTTCGGGGGCCTGCTGCCAGCATAGATCACTCAGCACGCCGTCCAGTTCGGGCCGCTGCCGGCTCTCTGGCAGATTGTACGCCTGCAGGACGGGTTCCACCGCATCAAAACCAGCCTGCATTTCATTTGCAGCCAGCAGGCGATGCGAGTCCGCCGCATGCGAGGCACGAGCCAGCGTGGTGCGTTCCCTGCCAAACTGCTGCAGTCGGCGATAGCGAGCCGCAAGGATCAGCTGTTGGCGGGCGGTCGCTGCGGAGACGGGGGCGAGTTGCTGGATGATGTCCCAGGAACGGTCGGCTTGCTGCCCCCAGTGTTGATCCAGAGCATCGTCCCCCGAGCCCCTCGAAGTATGTAGTCTGTCGAGCGACGTTCCTGCGGCCGGCAGGATCCATGGCTCAGAAGTGTAGGCCGGTGCCGGGAGTCCGGGGATCATCTTCACGGTCCCCGCCGGTCGCGAACCATTGGGGATCCGTACCACGGAATTCTGCCCTGTGGCGGCCTTCTCCGGTCGGTCGGCCTTCCGCAACGACAGGATTTCTGCGGACGAGTACAGCAGGTGCAGTTCCTCCGCCGCCTGGGCCGCCTGCGGAGAATTGGGCAGGCGCCGCGTGAACTCTTTCAGGACCGAGATCCGTCCTTCCAGGTTCTCGCGGCGGCGAAACAAGTCAAGCATGTGCTGCAGTTGCGCGGCCGCCATCGCTGCCGGAAGATTGTTGCCAATCGTCTGCGTGTAGGCGATGAGTGATTCACCCAGAGGGTCACGGTCCACCTGTCCCGCGACCGCCAGTTTTTGCGTGTGATGCCTGGCGATGATCTTCTGCAGATCTTCAATCCCGCCGTTGAATGCCGGCAATTCGCGGCGCCCATCCGTGCCTGGCGGAACCGAGATATCCTGAAACATGTTCCGCGGGGTGGCGGCAGTTGTGTTGCCATGCACTCTGTAGGCTGCGTCGTCGTTTCTGAGCTGTGAATCTGGACTGACACTGAGATTCCACGTGGCGGCGGCCAGTCCGGAGGTCGTTCTGAGTCGTGGCAGGAGGTCATCTGGCCGAAATTTCAACGGCGTATTTTCGCGATCAACGCGACGAATGATCCGGCCGGCCGACCAGGGCGGCAGCCCGGCATTGTCCAGCGGAGCAGCACGCTCGTCTGATCCCGCCGCGATCCTGTTTGCCGTTTCCATCACCGACTGCCAGACAGATGCGACCCCATCATTGTCTCCCGACGCTTCGATGCAAATCACGTCCGGACGCCACGTGCGAATCTGCGTCGCCATCCGCAGCGGCACCAGCTCACGCAGTCGACCATCCGATGCCGCATCCCAGGCCTGGAGCAGTGCCGGCCGGGACATGCCATGCTGATGTCGGCTGCGAGCGAATCGCCAGTCGGTGCTGAACGTATTGACGCCCAAACCAGACAATGCCATTCGCCAGCGATCATGTGTTGACGGACGCTCCAGCTGGCGAGACGGTTGCAGCACGCTCACACGATAGCCCTGCTCGCCTGCCACCTGAGCAAGCATCGACGCGGCTGCGTCCTGCGGGTCCGTTACAATATACATGAGAGCCGACCGACGCTGTCCGTGTCGGACGTTCTTCCAGCTCGCACCGAAATCGTCCGACCGCATGATCATACCCCACGACCCGACAGCGAGAATGGAATGAGTCCCTGTTCGGACAAGTCGGTGAATGGCACCACCCCCGGCGCACGGCACCGTCGACCATGTCGCCCCTGCGTCAGCACTGTACAGGACACTGGAAGCGGGTGTTCCGGCGACGCAGACTCTTTCGCCATCGTGGACGACACTCGTCAACTGAAAGATGTCTCGAATTTCCGTGGGGAATCGACCGGGCGGCAATTTCCAGTTGAGGCCACGATCGGTACTGCGACGAATGAACCCGCCATCTCCAACGAGCCACGCTCGCCCGTCGCTGGAAAGTGACGCAGCATTGACCGTCTGCAGAGTTTTCCTGGGGAACCCCCGCATGATCAGGTTGTTACTGTTGAGCAGTCCATAGGCCTGTCCGCTGCCCACAATCAGGCCTTCGTCCTGGTTCAGGAACGTCGCACTGGACCAGTCCGCCGGATCTGTCTTTGATTTGATTTCGCTCCACGTCCGCCCACTGTCTTCCGTGACGAGCAACCTTCCTCCGTGACCGGGATTCGCTGTCGTCAGCACGACACCTCGTTCCAGTCCGAAGAACTGGACAAACCGGAGCCCTCGCAAGGTCCCTTTCGGAGACACATCCTTCCAGGTGAGACCTCCGTCATGCGTGGTCAGCAGGACGCCACGATCTGCGTTTGAGTGGAGGTCCAGTCGAAGCCCGGCAACAAAGCCGATTCGATTCGTCAGAAAGCACACGCTTGTCAGGCTGCAATCAAAAGGCAGAGTGCCTGAAGTCCATGTATTTCCAGCGTCGTGTGACCGGAGCACAACGCTCCGCTCCCCGACCGCCCAGCAATGGTCTCCCACCGCCGCGATGTCGTACAGGGTGGCATCATCGACGATTGCCGCTGACCGCGGAATCGGCCCCGCGGCAAATGGTTCGGGCACCGGATCATGTGGGATCAGGCTGTACTCCGACGCACCAGCAGGCGCGCCGAGCAGCACCAAAGCGATCAGAAGTCGATGAAAAGCTGGTGGAAACGTCATTTCCTGCTCATAGCAAATCGCGGCGATCACTGGGAGATGAGATGCACCGGAGGCAGAAACTGCCGATATCCCACTGTCAGAGGCTCATTGGACCGAAACGGTTCGAATTTCAGGGGTTGGCGACGATCACTCATCTTGACCGGGGACACAAGGTTTGGGAGATTTCCCGACGTCTCAACATTTCCCTCCCACGAAGACAGACTGCCCCACGGATCGGGGCAGACACCGGCAAAGGAGTGTCCCTACCGTGAAACGCCTCCCTCTCACAATCTCTCTCCTGTCGGTTGCCGTTCTGGCAACCAGCAGTCTGGCAGAGGCTCAGGAACGTAAAGCAACACCATCCACAAAAAAAGCGGCTGCAACCAGCGTTGGCCTGATCGACATGGCCCACGTCTTCCAGAACTACGACAAATTCAAAGAATTGCGAAAAGACCTGCAGGCAGCAGTGTTGCAAAGCGATTCCGATGCCAAGGAGATGGCACAACAGTTCCAGACTCTGCAGCAGAAACTCAGCGAGCAGGCGAAGGAGCTGGATCCAGGCAGCCCCGAGCACGAAGCCATCCATCGGCGGCTTTTGGAAGAAAAAAGCAAGTTTGAAGCGTGGCGTGCCGCGACTCAAAGCAAGCTGGCAGCTCGCGAGACTGAAATGCTGAAGGCGATCTATGCCGATGTCAGCAGAATGGTCAAGCTGTATGCTGATTATGCAGAGTACTCCCTGGTGCTTCGCTTCAACAGCAAGGGCGTCGAAGACGATATGCAGCCGCAGCAGGCGATTCAGTCGATGAACAAGAATGTGATCTATTATCAGGCTGGCAACGACATTACCGAGCCGGTACTGCGAAAGCTGAACAGCGAGTACGCCAAGACTGCCAGCAGCACCTCCGCCCGGCCTGTCAGCGGCCGCAAGGTCACGCAGTAATCGTACCGTCACGGCGTCCCCGGGGCGTCCGATCAATGAAATGCACGCAACCCGGCAGCTGCTCGCACGAAGCATCAGCTGCCGGTTTGATGTGCGGATCCGGAATGCACTACCACCGTGAGGGGAAGACGTGAATCACGCGGCGAACGATCGTTTGCAGCGGACGCTTGCAGGTCCCGTCGAACTTGAAGGCCCCGGCCTGTTCCATGGTGTCCATGCCCGTATTCGCCTGCTTCCTGCGGATGCAAACAGCGGGGTCCGGTTCTGTCGCACCGATCTCGCCGGAATGCCAGAGGTCCCGGCACGACACGATTACGTCCTGGACGCGCCTCGCCGCACCGTGCTGGGACTGGGCAATGCAGCGCTCGTCGAAACCGTTGAACATCTGATGGCCGCGTTGGCCGGAATTGGTGTCGACAACTGCCGGGTCGAGATCGACGCCCCGGAGGTTCCATCGTTTGATGCGTCCAGTCGAGTCTTCTGTGATGCCATTCTGGAGGCCGGACTGCAACCGCTGTCGGATCCCCTCAGAACATTTCACACAGCCTCGCTGATTGCGAAGCTGGCTGATGGAGGACAATCGCTGGTGCTCCGGCCGTATGTGAAGCCGCTGCTGGCCGTGACATGGCGACTGGACTACGGTCCGCGCGCCGTGATCCCCGCTCAGCTGTACTCCACTGAGATCACGCCGGAAACATTTGTCCGGGATATCGCGGCGGCCCGCACGTTCGTGCTGGAATCTGAAATCAATGCCTTGAGGAAACTCGGCTATGGACGACATCTGCAGGATAGAGACCTTCTGGTCCGTCGCTGTGACGGAACATGGAACAATCCACTGCGCTGGCCGGATGAATGTGCGCGCCACAAACTGCTCGACTGTATCGGCGATTTAGCGCTCAGCGGTATCGCCGTCTGTGGTCACGTCGCAGCAGTCCGCAGCGGACACAAACTCAATCACCAACTCGCTGCGGAAATCGGCCAACTTTCGAGTGGCCGCACTCAAGCATTGGCATCAGCCGCGTAACGCTCACGGACGTCTGGTGCCGGTACTGGCACGACATCGATCAGGATGATCACTATGGAACCACAAATCTCACCGATGTCCGACGTTCACGCCTCAGCGACAATCGGTTCCGGTGTCAAAATCGGGCCGTTTTGCGTGGTTGGCCCCGACGTGACCATTGGTGACGAGACCGTCCTGCAAAGTCACGTCGTGCTCACAGGCAGGACGACTCTCGGTCGGCGCAACCGCCTGTTTCCAGGAAGTGTGATCGGGGGAGAACCCCAGGACATCAGCTACCGGGACACTGATACTCAGGTGATTATCGGCGACGATAATATTTTTCGAGAAGGAGTGACCGTCAGCAAAGGAGCGGAAAAAGAAGACGGCTGCACCCGGATCGGCAATGGCAACATGCTGATGGCCAACAGTCACGTCGCTCATAACTGCCACATCTTCGACAAAGTGATCCTCGTCAACGGTGTGTTGCTGGGGGGACACGTCCACGTGCAGGATGGAGCGATCGTTTCGGGCAATACTGTGGTCCACCACTTTTCCACACTCGGTCGTTTGAGTTTTGTCAGTGGTGGCTGCCGAGTCCCCCACGACGTTCCCCCATTCATGCTGGCGGCGGGCAACGACAATCCAACGCTTAAGACACTCAACGTTGTCGGCATGCGCCGAGCCGGTATCTCCGAAGATTCGATTCAGTGCGTTCGGGACGCCTTTCGATTGATCTATCGCAAACGGCGCAGGCTCGACGATGTGCGAGCACATTTCGACAAAACACTGGGCGGTGTGCTTCCGCTGGAACTCGGCGAATTGTTGCAGTTTATTCAGAATCAGCGTGCTGGAAAGCTGGGTCGTACTCGCGAAGCCGTGCGATTCCATGCGGCTCAAGACAATCAGTCCGGAAACGAAGCAAAAGCAGCATGACCAATCTTCAAATGGCAGTCGTGGGGGTCGGAGCACTCGGCCAGCACCATGCTCGTATTCTGGCCGGCATGGATGGTGTCAGGCTTGTCGGTGTTGTGGATCCGCGTCCCGATCAGGGACAATCGATTGCGAATCGATTCGAAACAACGTGGTATCCTGAGGTACAGCAGTTACCACGCAACCTCGATGGGGTCGTGATCGCAACGCCCACCGTTTATCACGTAGCACCCGCAGAGTATTTCCTCACGTCGGGCGTCGCCACGCTCATTGAAAAGCCTTTGGCGGCCAACCTTGCAGATGCGATCCGCCTTTCCGAAATGGCAGACAAACACGATGCTGTGCTGCAGGTCGGACATGTCGAACGATTCAATCCGGCATTCGAAGAAGCTCAGCGGCTGAGCGGTCATGTCAACTACCTGCGTTGTCAGCGAGTCAGTCCCTACTCGTTTCGGTCCACTGACATCGGAGTTGTGCATGACCTGATGATTCATGACATCGATTTGGCTTTGGCGCTGACCGGCCAAATGCCGGAATCTGTTGAAGCATTTGGTGCCGTCACGATTGGCCCCCATGAAGACTGTGCGGTGGCTCGGTTGAGACTGTCAGGCGGCACAGTTGTCGATATCACGTCCAGCCGCGTGGCCCCTGTGGCTGAGCGGTCGCTGCAAATCTGGAGCTCCCGAGGCTGCCTGAACGTGGATCTGCAAACACGCACGCTGAAAAAATGGGAACCCTCGGCAGCGGTCGCAGCGAATCCAGGCATGATTCAGGCGATCGCGGCGGCCACGCCTGATCCGTTGACATTGAAAGATCGTGTTTTTGGTGAATGGATTGAGGAACAAACGATTCAGGCATCTGATCGCGACGCACTGACAGCCGAATTACAGGAATTCACAGATGCCATTCGTGACCAAACGACGCCTCGTGTGACTGGACGTGAGGCCGTTCGAGCGATGCAGGTCGCCGACGATGTCTTGAAGTCACTCACCGCCTGGTCCTGGCAGGAGTCGCCAGTGTCCACATCGGTCAGTCGGGCCGCGTGAGTCGGCCAGAATGACTTGCTCGTGCGGTCAGAGGACCTTCGACTTGCGACCGTGATTTCGCTACAACCCTGCAACGTGGCAGCGCCATCCGGCACCTGTCTTCCCGGCATTTGCTCCGAAACAGAGCAAACTATGCTAAAATCAGAA
>JBDOMX010000381.1:0-2003 GCA_039831615.1 Planctomycetaceae bacterium | reverse complement strand
CTCAGCCGGTAAGAAATCTTCCGGCTCGAATCGCGGACTGATCATCGGCTTGTCGGCGGGAGGTGGATTACTGGTCATCGCGTTGCTGGCGTTGGCGTTCTGGCCCGAGAAGCCAGGCCCCGATTTGGCAGACGCTTCGGATGGCGACAACGCCGAAAGCTCATCGACGAAGGATGGAGATTCCACGAGTCCCACCGACGCCACCACGACAAATCCTTCGGCCCCGGCAACCGTCAGTGCGACAAATCCTTCTGCCCCGGTAACCGCCAGCACGACAGGTCCTTCATCCCCGGCAGCCGCCAGTGTGACGAACCTCGAAGGCGATCTTAACTTCCTTCAGGGGACATGGCAGATGACGAATGTCGAGAGCGATGCGGAACAACCATTACCAGAGAACGCCGTGAGTACTGCGAAGTCAAATACCTGGACCTTCAAGGATGACATTCTCTTCATGTCAAGGGCGAATAAGATCTATAGCACATCGTTGGTCAGCCTCAATCCAACCGCATCGCCCAGAACACTCGACATGACCGATCTGGACAGCAGTTACAAGGTGGGCAAGATTAACCCAGCGATCTATTCCATCGACGAAGAAACGCTGAAAGTATGCATGAGCATGACCCGCAAAGACCCCCTTCGTCCCAGGGAAATGAAGCCGAAGGCCCCCAACCAGTTCGTTTTTACGCTTAAGAGAACGAGTCTGCCGACCAACGCCGATTCGACAGTAGCCACGTCAGGAGCACAATTCGATTTCAAAGCGTGGCTGCAGGCTTATGCGAAGCTCAAGGCCATGAAGATCCTTTCTATGTTGGAAAGGCGTGGACCAGATAGCGTAGTACTTCCCGACGGATTGACGCACTATGCGGTGATTGATCCTCGTTCACGAGCTGCTGATGGTTCGATCCCCGCCGAGTTGTGGGGGGTGATCTCTTCTGTCAGCCATGTTTCTGTACGAATGTCGTCGATTAGCGATGCAACCGTGCGGCAACTGTCGCAGCACCCTGGGCTTGTTGGACTGAACATCAGTGGTCGCTCGACAGTCACCGCCACCGGGATCGCCGAACTGAAGAAGTGTCCGAATCTGAGAGGCCTGTATTTGAGCGGCGTTCCGGTTTCGCCTGAAGTTCTCAACGCGATCACTCAACTGGGCGAGTTGCGTGTGTTTATGATCAGGGACGTGCCTGTCTCACGTGAAATGGTAAACGCGATTGTGAGGCTCGACAAACTGGAGTCACTGAACCTTCAGAACGCCGGGATCACGGACGACGACCTGGGTCAGATTGCAAAGCTCACGAAACTCAAAACACTGTGGCTCAATAATTCCAAGATGCCGGGCAAGTCCAACGTGACTAAGTCCAAGATTACAGACAAGGGCGTGCAATCGTTGAAAAGCCTCACCGAACTCAGATTCCTGTCGCTCAGCAATTCCAACGTGACAGACAAGGGGCTGCAATCGCTGAATGGTCTGACCAGTCTGAAAATGCTTTGGCTCGGCGGCACGCAGATCACGGATGCGGGACTGGCAGAGATTAAGGCAGCACTCCCGGAATGTAAGGTAAGCAAATAATGCAGGAGGCAAATTACGAATGCAGTCCGTGAAGAAACTTCCCTTCATATTTCTAACGCTACTCGCTGGCTGCACCGAACAGCCGCCAGGACTCTCCAGAGTCGCCGACCGCGATCCCATCGTCGAAACACAGACGCCCGTTGCCGTTCAGCCGGGCATCGGCACGCAACTCTACAAAGTCATCAAGACGATCGACGGCGACACCATCGACGTTCTGACCGAAGACAATGAAACAATCCGCCTACGCTTCAACGGTATCGATACACCGGAACGCGGCCAGCCATTCGGCAACAACGCCACGGAGTTTGTCCGTGATACGGTCGGCGGCAAGATGGTCAGGCTGGTCACACACGGTGAGGACAGATACGACAGGACGATCGCAGACATCTACCTGGCAGTTGACGATCCGTTGGTTGAACTGCCGGACCTGTTTTTG
>JBDOMX010000925.1:0-2008 GCA_039831615.1 Planctomycetaceae bacterium | reverse complement strand
GGCTACGCCGACTCGGACGGTTATACCGATGCCGATCCCGTACGTGACTCAGCGTTTCGCTATCGCGACTATGTGATCCGAGCCTGGAACGCGGACATGCCTTTCGATCGGTTTGTGCGCGAACAGTTGGCTGGCGACGAAGCGATCTCGACACCTGAAACGCATCTGTCTTCGGACCGGATCGACAGATTGACGGCCACTGGTTTCTTGCGAATGGCGTCTGATGGAACTGGCGAAAACGGCGTCGACCAGCCACTGGCCCGCAATCGTGTGATCAGCGAAACCCTGAAGATTGTGTCTACTGCTGTGCTCGGTTTGACCGTGGGCTGCGCTGAGTGCCACAACCACCGCTACGATCCGATCACACAAATCGATTATTACCGCATGCGTGCCATTTTTGAACCGGCTTACAACCCTCAGAACTGGCGAAGTAAAGCCGAGCGACGCATTTCGCTGTACACGGATACCGACCGTCAGCAGGCGGCTGAAATCGAAGTCAAAGCCAAGGCCATCGATCAACAACGTGCTCAGCTCGCGGCAGTTTTCATCAGTGAAACTCTGGAGAAACAACTGCTGACGGTTCCCGAACCAATGCGCGATCCACTGCGAAACGCATACCAGACAGCCAGCGGCAAACGGAGCGCCGAGCAGAAGGCGTTGCTCGACCGTTTCCCGAAGATACTGAAGATCTCCGAAGGTTCACTGTACCTGTACGATCGAGAAATTCGTACGGAAGCAGCTCTGATCGACAAGCAACGGGCCGATCAGCAGCGCGCGTACATCCAACGGGCCGTCAATGCTCAACTCGCCGCACTGCCCGACGACATCCGGGCGCAGGTCCGAGCGGCCTTCGAAAAACCCGCAGCACAGCGCAACGCGCAGCAAAAACAACTGCTGGCGGCCTCTCCCGGCATACCGGCCACAGCCAAAACCCTCGCACAATTCGACGCCGCAGGAGCTGCCGAATTGAAGCGGCTGCAACGGTCCGCTGAGGCGCTCCGTACAACGCAAAAGGCTGACAGACTCAAGAAGCTCAAGCAACAGGGCGACGACAGCCGCAACACGAAAAAGCCAGAGGGTTTTGTCCGCGTCCTGACCGAAGTCCCTGGACAGGTTCCAGTAACCTTCCTGTTCGCGCGCGGCGACCACGAACAACCACAACAGAAAGTCACGCCGGCTGGCCTATCCATCCTGTCGCATCTGTCGCTGGCCGCCATCCCGCTTAACGATCCCTCGCGACCCACCACCGGTCGACGTGCCAGTTTCGCTCGTCGATTGACAGATGGCCGGCACCCGTTGACCGCTCGTGTTCTGGTCAATCGACTGTGGGCCCACTACTTTGGTCGAGGAATCGTTGACAGCCCAGGCGATTTCGGCGCACTCGGTTCGCGTCCGACACATCCCGAGCTCCTGGATTGGCTCGCATCGGAATTGGTGCACGGACACTGGAGCGTGAAGCGCATCCATCGACTGATCCTGCTGTCGAGCACCTATCGTCAATCATCGCGGCGGAGCACGGAACAGTCCGAGTCTGATCCAGACAATCGCCTACTGGGCCGCATGACCATCCGGCGCTTGGACGCCGAAACACTGCGAGACTCTTTGCTGAGTGTGACCGGCCAATTGAATCACAAATTGTTCGGCCCGCCGGTTCCCGTCATGGAAGATGCGGTGGGACAGATCATCATCGGCCAGGAGAATCTGGACGGCGAGCGTAAACCGGGAGCCGTTGTCTCGTTGCATGGCGAAGAATTTCGTCGCAGCGTTTACGTGCAATACCGCCGCAGCCGACCCTTGAGCGTGCTGTCCACATTCGACGCACCGGAAATGTCGCCGAACTGCACACAACGCAACTTTTCGACTGTGACACCTCAGGCGCTGTTGATGATGAACAGCCAATTCTCTCTGCACCATGCTGAAGTATTGGCCAAACGCATCCTGTCCATCGCACCCGAAGACGCACGAGAACAGGCGCGACAAGGGTGGAGATTGTGCTTCTCCCAGGAAC
>JBDOMX010000348.1:0-2011 GCA_039831615.1 Planctomycetaceae bacterium | reverse complement strand
GCGACGTGACCGGTACCGTACCAGGACATGTTGTCGAAGTAGATCGACTCGATGTTGTTCTTGTGGTCGTTGCAGCTTAGCTCGAGAGTCGAGTAGGGAACCGACTGCCCGATGCTGTCGGCTGCGATGTGGTCCAGGGTGCGGGTCAGCGGATAGGCGGAGCCTTTGACCTCGTAGGGTGCCACACTGGTGAGGAAGCAGGACGCACATTGCGCATGCGAGTCGGTGCCGTGCTGGAAAGTGCGGTCCAGTCCGGTGATCAGGGAGACTTTGTTCCGCATCTTGTGAAGTGGAGCCAAGGTCGATGTGAGCGTCAGGGCATGTCTGCCGGGCGGAACGGTCTTGCCTTCGAAACGCCAGACGTTGTTCTGGCCCGCGAACGGCGGCAGCGGACGGTCAGATTCGCCGGGAAAGAACCCTCGACGCGTAATACCGTTTGGCAGGTAGAAAAAAGCCAATCGTTGTGCCGGGACCTCTGCTTGATGATCCTTGGCATTGGCAAAGCTCTCAAGCCACGGCAGGCTGAGGGCCGCACCGCCGGCAACCGTTAGAAAGCGGCGGCGCGAATGGGAGGAGAGTCGGTCTTCGTGGTGGCTCATCTTGAAAATGTCCTTCGTTGATTGATCTTAGCGGAGGTTGTGAACTTGCCGATGCTTAGCATTTTTCTGGTGACCCAAGGTTCAATTTGCTGGGTTCGCTTTCTTCGCCGGCGCAGTCGGCGCGAGGGTGTTCTTGTGAAGAAACGGCTCACTCATCGCGATGTTTTTGAGCACCGCTCGTATCTGATCCTGACCTGCCATCGTCTCCGCTGTCATGTCATCCAGCGCGGGCGAATCTGCGGCTCCTAGTTCCCTGCCCAACGCATAGGAGAGCAGGTGCGCGATGAATCCCCGAAGGAACCGTTGCTTCTCTTTCAAGATCAGCTGCTTGAACTCAAGCAAGGTTTCAAATTCATGCTGATTGAAGAGCACGCCGCTGACATCCACCTCACGCCCGTTCTCATACTTGTCGCGCCAGACGCCTGCCGGTCCGTAGTTTTCCAGAGCAAACCCAAAGGAATCGATCTTGTTGTGGCAACCGGCGCAATCCTCGCGCTTGCGGTGAACGGCCAGACGCTCACGAATGGTAAGTTTTGCCAGTTCTTCCTCGCTGGCTTCAGGCAGCGGTGGAACATCGGCCGGAGGCGGCTCGGGTGGATCGTTGAAGATCACCGCATTTACCCAGGCGCCCCGGGTGATGGGCTGGGTGCGCGTCGGAGTTGCGGTCATCGTCATGACGGCCGCACTGGTAATCACGCCGCCCTGCCGCGGGTCGGTCAGGGGCTCACGCTTAAAAAGCTGCACTGTGACCTCGTGGCCTCCCTTGAAATGTCCGGCGTAAATAGCGCGGAGCATACTGCTCCGCCAGGTGAATTTCGGATTCAGCAGTTCCATGATGGACCGGTCCTCGATGTATAAGGTCTCAAACAGGAGCAGCGGTTCCGCCAACATGTGCATGCTGGCGCGGTATCCGTCACTGTGATAGAAACCGGGAAACCTCTTTGGATCCGGAACCGACGTGATCAGTCGATCCAGCTGCAACCATTGGGCAGGGAAGTTGTCGCAGAATCGACTCGACCGCCGATCATTCAACATTCGGTCGATCTGCGTGCCGAGCGTCACTGGATCGTTCAGCTTGCCCGACTCAGCAAGGTCAAGCAACGCATCGTCAGGAATACTGCTCCAGAAGAATTGTGCCAGCCGCACAGCCAGCTCGAAATCATCGATACGCTGACGACCTTGGCCTTTGTGGTCTGAATTTTCCTTGTCAGGCGATTCGTAGAGATAAAGGAAGTCCGGCATGCCGAGGACAGCTCCGACCACCGTGCGCATGGTCTGCTCGAACGAAGCCCCAGAGGCGAGCTGACTCTCGGCGAACTTTGCGAATCGAGCGAATGTTTCCGGATCGATCGGCCGGCGAAACGCACGCCGGAGCAGTTTCTTCAGCCGAGTCCGAATCATATTAGTCTCAG
>JBDOMX010000526.1:1651-8524 GCA_039831615.1 Planctomycetaceae bacterium | reverse complement strand
CGACAACCTGTTCCCGGGTCCAACGACACATGATTCCCCAGGGATGTATCCAGGGAACGAACGCATGCACTCGATCAATTCGGTGTGTTTTCAAGAATTGCGGATTCATCAAAGACAGCGTGATCGATTTGCGTGCGAACCTTCGACGTGTAGACGATGTGAATTTTGCCGTCCCTGGTCTGGATCGCCACCGGGTAAGCAGCCGTGTCTCCCGGCTGGTTGACGATGTTCCGGCGATGTGGCCACGTTTTGTCATTGTCGGTGGAAATCGCCACAGTCAGCGGCATGCGCTCGGCCTCGTTATTGTCGTTGTAGACCATCACCAGGTGGCCGTTCTTCAGCTTGATGAAATCCAGCGCGGAGTTCGGATTGTAGAATTGAGATCGCTCCGCCGGGCTCCACGTATGGCCCCCATCACGTGACTCGGATCGAAAGGCGACTCCATGCGGGTCAGGCTCGAACGTCCCGCCTCGCCGCATATAGGTGATCAGGTAGTTGTCGTCGATCTGAACCGGCTGGGCCTGGAGATTGCCGATTTCCTTCGAGTAAATTCGATTCGTTTCCGACCACACCTGTGTTTTCGGATCGTACCGCATGAAGTAACAGCAGGTGTCCTGAGCAGTCCCTTCACGGTCGTCACCCGTCTCGTGATACACGGGCAACAGATAGTCTCCGTTGTTTAATGCGATCGGCGCGCTGCGGACCATTGTTCCCTGCTCAAACGAGAGCATGTATGGATCTGACCACGTTTGTGCACCGTCCCGGGAGATCTTGTACTTGATGCGTGCCGACGACCACGTGGGGCCGTAGTTCGTGATATAGAACAGCCACACGGTTCCGTCCGGCGCTTGCCAGATGGCGCCATTGCCTTCGGAGCGATTTGGAGTGTCCGCGATGATTTGCGGAGTCGTCCACTGAGTACTGCCTTTGACGAGACGCATGCCGTACACGGCCGTGTCTCCCTGATACTCGCCTTCGCCTCCATAGTACGCGATGTACAGATCCCCGTTTGCCAGCTCCGTCATGGTCGCCGGATGCTTGTACTCGCCAGGGAACTCAGGACCGATCACGCGGTTGATGGTGATATCGGCGGCAGGACTGAGTGACGCCAGGACGGGCCACAACAACAGAATCATCCAGAGTCTCATTCAGGTGTCCTCTTACATGGGGCGGATGTGCGGAATCAACTGCGGCAAAACGGCATCGATATTTGATTTAACTGTCGCATTCAGACTGAATACAACGGCTCACACGGCAGTGCAACCGGACTCACGGAGGTGACCCTTGCCAGGAACCACTGCGGGACAGGTTTTTGATGCACACCGTCGCTCATGATTTCGGGAATCGCCATTCGCCAAACAGCGTCACTGTGGCAATTTGAGCATCTGCCAGCCCCGCGTTTTCATCTCCGGATTTTCATGTTTTGTGGAAATCGATTGAATTCCAGAGACGATAACGAGACCGATCTCGGGTTAAACTGGTGAAACCAAATTGTGGCGGATTTCAAAGGTCCAATCTCGGATGGGAACAATACGGCCGATTTCCCATCAAACACAATCATTTTCTGACGAGGAGCCTACAGACGATGCACATCCCATCCCGTTCAGCTACTGCTGATTCCGTCGATCGTCGAAAATTTCTGCGTCAGGCTGGAGGCGGTGCTGCTGCACTCACCGTGGCGGGAGCTTTTCCTGGACTGGCGTTCGGCCGGGATGCTGCCTCGGCCGCAACGTCTGAAACGATCGTCAAGCACCTGTACGACTCGCTCACGCCGGGCCAGAAAGAAGCCGTGTGCTTCGGGTGGGACTACGATGACGGCGATCGCGGCCTGCTGCGTACCCATGTCAACAACAATTGGAATATTACGGACTCGATCGTCAACAGTGATTTCTATACTGATGATCAGCGAAAGATGATTCGTGATATCTTCGAAGGCATCATACACCCCGATTGGCACGCGAAGATCGATCAACAGCTGGACGATGACGCGGGTGGCTTCGGCGAAGAACAGTCTCTGGCGATCTTTGGGAAACCGGGCAGCGATCAATTCGAGTTCGTGATGACGGGTCGTCATATGACGCTGCGCTGTGATGGCAACTCGGCCGACCATGTGGCGTTCGGAGGTCCGATCTTCTACGGACACGCGGCGGACGGCTTCAACGAGGGGCCGGCTCACAAGGGGAACGTGTTCTGGGAACAGGCTCTCGCTGCGAACGGTGTCTACCAAATGCTGGACGGAAAACAACGACGTCTGGCAGAAGCCCCTCACACTCCGCGCGAAGGGCGGGCCGGGTTCCGGGGGAAAGCTGGCGAATTCGACGGAATTCCCATCCAGGAACTCAGCTCGGACCAGAAAGAAGAAGTGCAAAAGGTCCTGACAAAACTGATTGAGCCCTATCGGCAGCCAGACCGCGACGAGGTTCTGTCCTGCCTGAAGTCTCAGGGGGGGCTGGATGGCTGTCACCTTGCATTCTACACTGATGCTGACATCGGTGACGACAGGGTGTGGGACAACTGGCGGCTGGAAGGCCCGTCGTTTGTCTGGCATTTCCGCGGTTCGCCGCATGTTCACGTGTGGGTCAACGTTGCCGATACTTCAGAGGTACGGTTCAACGCACCCGGTGCCTGAGCACCTGCTGGTCAGCGGATCGCGGCTCAACCGGACTTCTCACAAGGATCGCAGGAAATGGGACGGGCTCCGATCGGATTTGTGTTTGTGACGTGGCGAGGCGACGTCGATCTGTTCGGTGCCTGTCCCCGTGTGACACTCCCTGTGAAGAATGTGGGCTAAGGACCGCGCAGAGATGGTTCCTGACTGGCTCCCGCCGAGCCGGACGAACGGGAAAATGCTTCCCAATCTGGTCTCTGCCGCTAGTCTCACTGTCATTGAAGATTTCTTGATTTGAGTACTCCGACCGGGAAGATGTCATGCGACGACAGGTATCCCCCATTGCCGTTTTGGTTTTGGCATTCTGCACGACCACTGCAGCAGCAGACAACTGGCCACAAT
This sequence comes from Planctomycetaceae bacterium, assembly GCA_039831615.1. Classification (GTDB taxonomy): domain Bacteria; phylum Planctomycetota; class Planctomycetia; order Planctomycetales; family Planctomycetaceae; genus S139-18. The sequence continues at coordinate 5,514 of JBDOMX010000526.1, read as the reverse complement.
TCCGTGGGCCCCATGGGGATGCCGTGGTTTACGACGCCTTCCCGCTGCACTGGGACGCAGAATCCAACGTGCGCTGGAAGGCTGAATCAGCGGGTGAAGGCTGGTCAGCACCTGTCGTCTGGAATGGCAAACTCTTTCTCACAGCGGCCGTGATGACGAAGAAACCGGCAGCAGGTCCGCAGGACGCCCAGGCTCGACCGCGTCAGGGCCGCCCCGGAAGAAATCAGGGACGGGGTCGAGGGGGTTACAGCAACGACATGGCCAGTGCCGAATATCGCTGGGAGGTTCGGTGCCTGGACACGAGCAACGGAAACGTGCTCTGGAAACAGGTCACACGTGAGGGGAAACCGCCGCAGGGGCGGCACATGCAAAACACGTATGCGACGGAAACACCGGTCACGGACGGTGAACGAGTGTACGCCTACTTTGGCATGCACGGGGTCTACTGTTTTGGTGTCGACGGAACGCCCCTCTGGCAAAAGGATCTTGGGAACTACGAAATGCGCAATGATTGGGGGACGTCCAGTTCCCCCGCCTTGCACGACGGCATGCTCTACCTGCAGATCGATAGTCAGGAGCAATCATTTCTGGTGGCTCTGGACGCAAAATCCGGCGACGAGGTCTGGCGGGCGAATCGGGAAGAACCTTCGCAATACAGCTCGCCGGTCATCTGGGAGAACAGCCGTCGAGTCGAAGTTGTAACCAGCGGCCAGACGGCCCGATCTTATGACCCTCAAACTGGTGAAATATTGTGGCAGTTGAGCATGGCCGGTGGTCGCAGTTCGGCAACTCCGCTGGCGATTGGCGATCGTCTGTATATAGGGTCGGAATTGCGCAATCGCGGTGGCGACGACGACGGAGGAGGATACCTGTTTGCCGTGAACCCGGGTGCACAGGGTGAGATTACGGTGAACAGCGGGGACAGTGTGGCGTGGGCGCTGCCGCAATCCGGCATCCAAATGGCGTCTCCCGTGTACTGCGAAGGGCATTTGTATTTGTTTGAACGCCGGAGAGGCGTGCTGCACTGCATCAATGCAGAAACTGGTGAGATCGTTTACGAGCAACGTGTCTCGGGGTCACGAGCGTTTTGGTCGTCGCCGTGGGTCTATCAGGACAAGGTATTCTGTCTGGACAGCGACGGAACGACCTATGTTCTTAAGGGGGGACCGGAATATCAGGTTCTCCACACCAACAAACTTGGCGAACCGGTTTGGTCCACTCCCGCGATTGCCGCCGGATGTGTCTTTGTGCGCACCAGCAGTTCGCTGTACTGCATTGGCCCGCAAACCTGAGCCCGGGGCCCGCCGCCTGGTGATGATGACGACAGTGCATCCAGGTTTTCAGATTGGTCAGTGTCAACGCCGCGAAAATGAATCTGTTTTTGGCTTGAGGCGCATTCTGCGTCTCAAGAATGAACTGCCGTCGCGCAGCAACAGGCTCTTCATTCCATGGAGTCGACCGAGTGACCACAGGGCTTTCTGGCGGATCGATGCGAGCACCCAACCGTAAACCGATGGTGTCCGTGGTAATGCCGGTGTTCAATGCAGAGCTGTTTCTGGCCGAAGCGATCGACAGTACGCTCGCGCAGACGTTCGAGGATCTCGAGCTCATCGCGGTCGATGACGAATCAACCGACACGTCACTGGAGATTTTGAGAAATTATGCATCTCAGGACGATCGGATTCGCGTGATTGCCCGGCCCCACACCGGGATCGCGGGAGCCCGAAACGATGGCATCGAGGCGGCATCAGGGAAGTATGTTGCCGCTTTGGATAACGATGACGCAATGTATCCGCAGCGACTGGAACGTCAGGTCGCATTCCTTGAGGAACAGGATGACTGTGTTGCGGTGGGCGCTGCCGCGATGCTGGTCGATGTTGATGGAGACCCGCTGATCGAACGACGTATGCCCGGTCCTGCCGATGACATCGAACGGGAATTGCTGGACGGTCGAAATCCCATGATGCAGCCGGGGGTGATGTTTCGCCGCGATGCCCTGCTGGAAGTTGGAGGATACCGGGAAGCCTTCAACTTTTCAGAGGACTTTGATCTGTTCCTTCGTCTGTCAGAGCGCGGCCGACTGAGCAACCTTGATGAAGTGCTGCTCAGACACCGGCAGCATATCAACCGAGCCAGCGTGTCACAGTTTGAACAACAACAGCGAGTCGCTGAGCAGGCGCTGCGAGAAGCCTACGCACGTCGTGGGCTGGATCGAGAACTCCCGACGATACCCATGGCGTGGCATCCGGACACTCATGTCGGATACCACACGCGGTGCGCCAGTGATGCGTGGGACGGTGGAAACATCGACACCGTGCGAAAACATGCCAGGGCACTCCGGCGTCTGAATCCGTTCTCGCTGCGCGCCATGGAGCTCTACAGCCGCACGTTGATGGGCCGCCGTACATACGATCTTGTGACGTCCATCAAATCCTGGCTCCGTCCACTCAAGGCGATGGCCGGTGGTCAGCACGGGGATCAGAAGAGTGGTGGCAATGGGACGGGCACGGAGTGATTCCGGCTGGCGACCGCGCAGGACGCTGATTCGTGGCCGCGGCGGGAGTGCCAGAGCCCATCATTCATTGCCCCCTGCGAGCCGGAACCGGCCATGACTTTTCGAAAACTGCTTCAATCGCGAATAGCCCGCTGCAGGGTCGCAAAGAACAGGTTGGCCTCATTGGTTCCAATGTCGGGCCGCCAGTCGTCGTCCAGTGGATCCAGACTCCTGCTCCAATCTGATTCATCTGCAGCGGGGCGAGGGATGAAACTGTCCGTGTTCCACTTGAATTCCTGCGCCAGTCTCTGATTGTCACGTTCGAACTGCAGATAACAGTACTCATTGAGGACTTGCCGCGACCGGCGAATGCGAACACTCGGCTCCATTTCGACCTGCTTTAGGAACCGCTTGACTGTTTCCAAACGATGGTTGTCGTCCGCGTTCTTCCAGAACATTCCACGCGGCGCCAGCCGCAGCAGGTTCGCGACTTCCAGCGGCAAGCCGCGATTGCCCCACGGTGCCTCGATCGCTTCACTGTCAGAGTGCGAAAAATCCAGGAAATGATGAGCGAAGTCCGCGGCGACGTTACCCCGGACCAGCAGGTCTTTGTCGAATGGGCGAACCTCCAGGCGAACGTGGGGAGCCAGTTCGGCAGTTCTCTTAAATGTCCTCAGATAGTGGAGATTCTCTGAGTACGCCTGAATGAACGCGGACGGTGAGGCATCGTCTCGGAAGCCCCATTGTCGCCAGGCAGATTCAATCGCCGAGTGCTGGGGTCTGACATAGTAGGCCACGCGGACCGGAACAGCTCGCGCGAGTCTGTCGAGCGCCGACAGAAAACGTTCATCTCCCACACTGAAAAAGACTGAAAAAGCTTCCGACGTGAGAACACTTGTATTGTGTTTCTCTGACCAGTGGCTCAGCTGGTCCATGAATTGATCAACGAGTGGCAAATCGCTGAACTGTGGATCACGGAGCTGCACCGCGAGCTCAGTTGAGACGTATTGGTCATGCCGGCAGTAATCAATTTTGACAGTCGGATGGCGTTGAAAGCGACGGCGATTCGTCCCTGCAAACAGGAATGCCACATCCAATCGCCTCAACAACGACTTTGCTTCCGTCGCCAGCCAGCCCTGAAGACTTGTGGATCCTGCTTTCGGCATGCCGGCATGGATGATGATGCTGCCCATGGATCAGTGTACGTTCTTGTCAGGATTAACTGGATTTGAGCTGGAGTTCGTGATCGAGTGACCGGTGTATGCTCACTGGGATTCCCCACAAGGATCGCGCTTCCTGTGAGAAATCCGGGCTACAGCGTATGACGCTGATTTGTGGCCGCGGAGGAAGTGCCAGAGACCATCATTCG
>JBDOMX010000526.1:0-1641 GCA_039831615.1 Planctomycetaceae bacterium | reverse complement strand
CCCCCCCCCCCCCCCCCCACGACATTTCGAAAACTGCTTTAACATTCCAGCGGCAGTTTCGGTGTTTTGAGCCATCCAAGGCGTCGAAGTACGTTTTCGAGGATCCGAAAATCTGCGAGGTCATGGCGTGACTGCAACTCCGGCATGAGTGACAGGACATCAGCAACGGACATTGTAAAAGTGTCATCCGGTTTCGCGCTGGAAAGTTCGCGCAGGTGCCGACGGATCCGGGGATCAATCCACTGGACCAGCATCCTCAAGTTTCTCCACGAGGATCGTGCCACTCGGATCATCGCTAGCAGTGAACGGATCGGCCACCCGGCGCCCGGAAGGTGGTCTGCGACCGCAATGATCTCAGGACTCAAATTGTTCCGTAGTTCCATCGTGGCGATCTGCAGAAACTCCGTTCGAGATACAGTCACGGTGATGTCACGTTGTTTTTCTGCAATGACGGGACGGTAGTGCTGAAATGACTGCTGGCGACGATCCAGTTGAGCCGGGTCCGCCGGAATGCGAAATAACGATGTGACCTCTTCCACGACATCAATCGGTTCACTGCTGAAGTACCGCATCCAGAGGTGCCAATCTTCAAGTTGATCGAGGACCGGGTCAAAACCTCCATGTCGCACAAACAATGCGCGATCAAACAGGCACGCCTGAATTGGAAACGGGGCTTCATGCCATAATTTCCATCGCGTAAACGGTTCGGTTGGCAACGTCTGTGGAGAAGACTCGCTGTAGCTCAGTGGCTCCAGCGAATGGACCTCTGTCGGAACCTGAAGCGAAATGCCATAGACACCTTTCAGATGGGGTTTGTTCCTGAGCCGTTCCACCAGCAGACGGACGTGACCGGGCAGCAACTGGTCATCGTCGTCCAGGAAATTGATCCACCTGCCTGTTGCAGCAGCCAGCCCGGTGTTGCCGGCAACGCAGCGACCGGACGGCGGCAGGCTGCGGTAATTCATAACGATTCCCGGCAGGTTGTCAAATTCGCTGACGACCCACGCGGATCGACTACCGCCATCTTCCACAATATTGATCTCCAGTGGCCGATATTCCTGATTGACGACCGACTGCAGACATTCACGCAAAAGACTGCCGCGCTGACCATGAGTTCGCACGATGATCGATACCAGCGGGTGCTTGGTTGCGGATGGCGGTGGAGTCATGATCGAATTATTTACCCGTTGACTGCGACAGACGATTGCCATGTCCCTCAGCGATAGCCGGATTGTGACGCATGATCAGCGCTGACCTCTGCATTAGGCGGCGACGGCAGCATCGATGTCCGCCGCCGCGTCCCTCATCGTGGGAAGTCGACGGATGACTGTCCAGACCGCTCCGCGGCCGGGACAGCCGAGCGACACTTGTTCTACAGCGTATGACGCTGATTCGTGGCCGCGGCGGAAGTGCCAGAGCCCGTAATCCATTGGTCCCCGCGAGCCAGAACCCGCCACGACATCTCAACACCTGCTCTAAATGAACCGCCTCATCCAGACATACAGCCGGTAGGGCAGTGACTGTTCGATCCGAAATAACTGTTCCGATTTCTGCTGAAGGGTGTGCGTCGTCTGTCCGTAGAGATTCTCTACATAACTTAAACCGGGTCCCGTGGAGGTCAGCCATTCGAGGAAGCTGCCG
>JBDOMX010000771.1:0-8531 GCA_039831615.1 Planctomycetaceae bacterium | reverse complement strand
ATTCCGACGAAACTCATCACCGTAACTGCGGCGTTCACGCTTTACTGATTTCTTCGACATCTCTGACGCTCCTTGCGTGTACTATAACACGCTTAATCGAGCGCACACTTTCCGTGGGGAATTCCAAAACGACTCAGGAGAAGGTGATCGAGGACAGTTCGTGACAGTCACCGACGGTGGTCTCAGAACGATCGAATCAAAGCAGGTTAAGGGGACCGAATCAGATCATGAACCCAGGTCGGTGCTCATCAAGCAATGGCGTGGCCGTCCGCGACGTGCGTCCGAAAGCACGTCAGCATCAGAGAATGAATGGGCGCGTGAAACGATGTCCGCAGAAACTGCACCGATGACACCGGCGAAGCAGCACCAGCCAGCACAATCGGCGAAACAAAGAACGTGTTTGCTGGTATGTAATGTGATCGCACTTTGCGCAGAATCGTTTCACTTCCGTGTTCTCTTATCAGTTTCATAACGTCCTACCTCGGCCCGGAAAGTAGACGCGATTGACCGGCTTTGCATCCAGGTTCTCTATGCCTTCAGAACCGAAATTCGCATGATTATGTGATCAACGAATCCTGAATAATTCCGAATTGCACACAATCACAACGTCGGATCGACCAACGTGATCACACAGCCGTCGGCCCTGGTTGCGACAAGAAACAAGCCGCGCAAGCGTTTTACTTCACCGGATGCCGAGCCATTGTCCGAAGTTCAAGGCCATCCGACATGGATGCCGAACTCTGCGGCATGTGCGTGGTTAGGCGATTTGTCTCGCCAAGCGTCAGTGCTGGTCCGTCGGTAATGCCTCGAACTCTTTTCTCTTTCCCTCAAACCATTCTTTCATGGCATTGGGGTCACTCATGAATCCCTTCATCTCTTCCATCGCATTAAGGTGAACTTCATCGCCCTCCTGGAACACTCCATACCATGCTTCTTGCTCATCTCGGCCATTTCCTCAACAGTGTTGGCAAGACAATCCAGCTCACGTGCTCCACCGAGTCGTCTACTGGTCGTCGTTTTCATCACACAAAGGATCAACTCTACTCTGTATTAATCTCGATGGTCTGAACCAAACTGTCGGGTTTGGTTTCGATGATGCATTGCTTTATGGAGATCTTCCTGTTCGCGGTGTCGAGAACGCCTATGACTTGCCGGTCGACGAACAGGCAGCGTCAGGAATGCCGCCCGAATACGAATCAGTTTATTTTGGCCAGCTTGTCCGCGATATCGCGGGACATACTCCTTCAGTCCCAAGCGCCAGGGAAGCGGAGTTGGCGATTATTAAAATCCTCGACACATTCGGTGGTCAAAAAGATATTCCGCGAATTGACATTGCCGAGGCCATATTCGAAATCCAATCGAACGTTGTCGGGGAGACAATCCGAACACAATTGGCTGACCGAATCCTCGGGTCGCTCAACGACAACTGCAGTACTTCAACGTCAGCTGAATATGAAGCCTTGTCTTCACTGGCAATGTGGAATGTGGCCTCCAAGCCTGCCGACATGATCGATCGATTGATGCGGGATTCAACTCACGGGGAAAATGCGGTTTCCGAACTTGCGACAAAACGACTTAATGAATTTCCAAACGGCGTATGAACAAGGACAACACAATCCGGTATGGAAGCCCCAAAACACCATGTTCGGTGGCAACTACTGTTCAGGTTCGCCCACATCAACAGCTGACCAATCAATTGGATTCTCCTGCAATTGAATCTTTCGTAACGTCTGTTGGGCTCGGGCCGCATTTGATCGGCTCACGAGAACCTGAACCTCACCAGGTGCTTCGGCCTTAAATCCTGATGTGTTGCCACCTGCTGCGACGGCCCGAATACCTTCCTCTTCCAGGGCGGCAACGATTACCGCTGCCTCGACTTCATGAGGCACCGATATAAGCACGAGCAGGTCTTGTGAATCTCTGGACACAATAGTCAACGAACAGTTCGTTCGCCCAATGAAACTGTTGGCTGACAGTTTGTCGCAAAAAGTGGTCAGCCCAGGGAAATGAAAGGAACAGAACCACGAGTCTACCGCGAACTGGAGCACCCGGCCACTTCAAGATTCGGTGATTGTAACACGTATGGTGACAAACAGTGGCCAGTGTCCGTTACTGGAGCAGATCACAACCCGGACAAATCGACGCCGGTGACGGAGAACCGGTCGAATCGACTCCGCGGTCGGGGTCGGCAATTTCATTGCGTCGAATTCCCAACGTATTATGAGACCACTGAAACCTGAACGTGAGTCCCAGAACCACTCCTTCGTGGCAGCCCGCAAAAAACATGAGGACGCCGCTCTGATCGACGAAGCTGAGACGGCTGCGGAACTCAGACCGCCGAACTGAGAAACGGCCCGTCTTGTAGCTTCTTTCTCTGGACGATGTATAAGCGGCACTCTCCGCTGAAACGAGCCGCTCCGAAAGTCTCTGTTCCTTCCGAACCGATCCAATCGGATTGTCGTGAGCTTCACGTGACGAATGTGCCGCGATATTTTGCGGCCACTACCAGCTCACATCCTGTATGGCCGAGGTGCACGCAGCGCTTTCGTGCCGCCGTTGGTCGATCCGTAAATGTGGAAGCAACCACTGTCAGGAAAATGATGTCTCGAGCCGACCGTCCTCCGGGAAGCTCGAGACAAAACCGGACGCCGCGTATCACCAAAGAGTGAGTTGGCCGTGTTGTTGCGATGATCGGGAGGGCTGCCGACGTTGTAGCGCAGATGAAAGCCCCGCGACTGAACAACCGTGAGAAAACAGCAAGTGCCCATGACATTCGTCGCGGCGTTGCTCAGCGTTTGATCAACTATAAGGTCTCAGCAAAGCCCCTGAAGGTCCTCATGCGTCGCACAGACTTTGCCACGACCGAGCGGCACTTCGGTGCGTGAGGTCAGCCCAGAGTGCGGCACCCGAGATTGCCGCAAAACTGAAGCCCCCCCTGCCGATACCAGCGCATTAGCGGGGGGATTGATGGGGGGAAACACAAAAGCTCCACAGCTGAGTGCTGAGGAGCTTGGTGTGTTAAAGTCTTTGCTGTCAAAGCTTTGAGTAAGTACACCCGAAAGGATTCGAACAACGCCGAAAACGCTGGGGAAACAGCCACTTGTGATGGCTGGTGTGTCACCCAGTGTGTCGAGACTCCATCATGGATTCATCTTCGAACGCTGGTTGAACGATGTGACGATCTTTCGGAACCAGTCCGCCAGTCTATCTTGCTGCTGGGTGATACGTCTGCAGAAACCATCTCCACTCCATAGTCCGGGAGTGAGTTTCGATGTTGCTCACCCATCCGCATTTACGGTGTCCTTTCTTCCTGCGGAGCAAAGGGAAGGGACTCTTTGTTTCAACGTAACAGAGTCCGCCACAGGACTTGTCGTCCTGTGCCACGAAGGCGTCAGGCCTTGACGACTCAGATCACGCTCTCTCCTGACACTCATATGTCTCGAGAGTGTAGTCAGAGTGGGGCTTCGCTGGCCAAGACGGGTTGTAGTCAATATGATGGCGATTCTGCAGAGGTCTCCTTCACCTCTGGGAGTTAGCGTGCACCGAAACTCGCAGAGGGTTGTCCAACCGCCGGCTCGAAGACAAACCGCGAACTGCGGGAGGTCGATTTCACCGACCGCAATTCCGGTTGTTAACTGACAAATCTCAGGTCTTGCGGCCGCCGATGATGATGAGACAAGAACGCCAACGCCACCGGATTACTGGCGAGCGAATGAACCGATTGACCGCGAGGTGGCTACCGCCTGTGCGAACTCTTCACCCTTATCCTGAACAGCGACTGCGCGTTACTACCTGAGGTAGGAGCCCAGTGCGGTAGTTCCGCTCGCTGGGATCTGTGCGGGGGGCGTCGGGAAACCGACGTCTCTACCGCCACGGCTTTGCCGCTGGCCAGCGTCCCAACGAGGCCGGGGACAGGAATCTCCCAGACACCAAGGAAACTCAAGTTGGACGCCGAACGTCATTCACAGGCAGAATGTTGCAGGTCTCGGTTTCTTGCTCAAAATGCAGTTCGACATCGCAGACATCAAGTTGACGCAGCACGAGCTCGATGCGCTGTTCGACGGAAGAATTGTCGGTGCCATCGCGAGTGACAAATTCCTCGACAACGGCCCGCAGTGCCGTGGGCGACAGTTGCAGATGGGGGATGCGCATGGAGTTATTGTACGGCGCAAGGCGAAATCGATCACGGCATCGGAGACGCAACGGGCCGCATCAAATAGCGCAGCAACAGCGTCCGCACGAAACCCATGGCTTGAGTTTCGGGCACCCGCCCGGCTTCTCACCGATAGGGCACGCTTGTGGTCCTGCAATCGGGGTCCAGCTCACTTCGGCTGGGCCTTATCCTGCTTCTCTTTCGTCTTCTGTCCCTGTTTTTCCGTCTTCTGTTTCTTGTTCTTTTCCTTATCCTTCTTGCCGCCTTTGTCTCCCATTTCGTAATCCTTTCTTGTTGGCAGTCGTCGTTCGAGTGAGTCCGCATCTCCGGCGAAAGATATTATCAACAACCAGGTCTGCGATGTCCAATTGAGCCAACCGTTTTCTCGGACATCCCGCGATAGGCCTCGTTCTTGAAACCGTGCAGGCACCTCTGAGTCTCTTCACCGTGTCGCATCGGCGGCAGGCGTTTTGTCCGTTTCCGAACAGCTGCCGCGTCAACTGAACGCTGTTGGAATGCCAAGAACTCGGCGATTCTGAGACCGTTCCGTTTGAGGAACGTATTTTGACGCGAACCTCCCCTCACACCTCTGTTCACACTTCAGCGATATTCTGGCGAATACACTCTTCCCATCCCCGCAATGCGTTATCCTACTCGCCACTCCGGCGTCCTCGGCGACCGCGTCCAGAACTACGCCACGCCGCTTGATACCCTCCACCCCACGGAAAACAGATTTTCGATCCGTTGGTTTTCGTGACACCACCTGGAACAAGACCGTGACCGTAGTTGTTGTCGCCGAGAAGCCGTCTGTAGCACGTGATATTGCGCAGGTGGTCGGCGCGCGGACGCGGGCAGCCGGTTGGTTGCACGGCAATGAATACGTGGTCACGTGGGCGATTGGGCACCTGGTGGGATTGGCGCAGCCACATGAGATCAATCCCGATTGGAAAGCGTGGCGTGCAGAGTCGCTGCCCATGCTGCCCGAACAGTGGCCGCTGACCGTGCTCGAGTCGACGAAAGAACAGTTCAGCGTGGTCAAAAAACTCATTCAGGACCGCAATGTCGAATACTTGGTTTGCGCCACGGATGCGGGACGCGAGGGCGAGCTGATTTTCCGCTTCATTTACGAGGCGGCGGGGTGCCGCAAGCCGGTCCGACGGTTGTGGATTTCGTCGCTCACTCCCGGCGCAATCAAGTCCGGGCTTCTGGCTATGAATGGCGGAAGCACGTACGACTCACTGGCGGCGGCAGCCCGCGCCCGTGTTCAGGCGGATTGGCTGGTCGGAATGAATCTGTCGCGCGCGTATACGATCGCGCAGGGCGAGACCCTTTCCGTCGGCAGGGTGCAGACTCCGACGCTGGCGATGCTCGTCGAACGCGAAAAGGAGATCCGCGAGTTCGTCCCCGAGGCGTACATCGAAGTTGTCGGCGCGTTCGGCACCACGCCCTACACGGGCACGTGGTTCAAGACCGGCGAAGCCCCCTCCAACGAGTCAAAGCGGCTCCCACCCGACGGGCAGAACGCGCGGGCTATCGTCGACCGTGTGAAGCTCGCGCGCACGGGGATTATCGAGTCAATGACGCAAGAGAAACGGCAGATGCCGCCCCCTCTGCTCTACGACCTTACCGAGTTACAGCGGCACGCCAACCGTCTTTGGGGGTTCAGTGCCAAGCGGACGCTCGAACTCGCGCAGGACTTGTACGAGTCCAGGAAACTCCTCAGCTATCCCCGCACGGACAGCCGTCATCTGTCGTCGGACGTTGCCGCCACGTTGCCGCAGGTGGTGCAGGCGATCCGGGGTGCCTATGAGGCGCAGCTTGCCGAGGGGACGGGCACACGCGTGCTGGGTCGGCGGTTTGTGGACGATGCGAATGTCACTGATCACCACGCGATCATCCCTACGACGATGGACCCGACCCAGGTTTCGCTAGACAGCGATGAACGTCGTGTCTACGACCTTGTCTGCCGTCGGCTGCTGACGGCGTGGCATGACGATCATATCTGGGCGGTGACCACGGTCATTACAGCCGTGGCGTCACCCCTGACCGCATGCCCTGCCAAGCCCTCCGCGGTCGCTGCCACCATTCCCATCATCGACCGCTTCCACACCGTCGGCACCGCCGTGGTCCAGCCCGGATGGAAAGTGCTCGACATCCCTGCACGCAAGAAAGACAGCGACGCCGAGAAGCAAGCCCTTCCCGCGGGCCTTGCCCAAAACTCCCGCCAGCCTGTACGTGATGTCACCCTGCACGAAAAACAGACGCGGCCCCCTAAACGATTCAATGACGCGAGCTTGCTGACCGCGATGGAGACGGCGGGCAAGTCGCTCGACGACAGAGAACTCTCGCGGGCCATGAAGGATTGCGGGCTGGGCACGCCGGCGACCCGCGCGGCGATCATCGAGACACTGATCACGCGAGAATACATCGTGCGCGACGGCAAGTCGCTGCAAGCCACCGACAAGGGAATCCGACTGATCGACGCGGTCCACCCCGACGTCAAGAGCCCGGCGATGACCGGCCAATGGGAGGCCCGTCTGCACGCGATCCGCAGGGGCGAGTCGCAGTTGCCGCCGTTCATGACTGGGATCGAGACGTATGTCCGCGAGGTCGTGAAGCTCGTGCTCGGCGGGCCGCGAGCGACGCCCAGGCCGCAGACCCTCAAGCAGACGCTCGCCACGAAACCCGGGCAGCCTGTCAACGCTGTTCAGCCGCGCCCGCCGCTTTCGCGAGACACTACAGAGCTGCTCGCGGGCACCTTTGGCCATGCCGGTTTCCGCCCGCACCAGGAGGCGGTCTGCAAAGCGGCCCGCGACGGCGAGGATGTGCTGCTGGTGATGCCGACCGGGGCGGGCAAGTCGCTCTGTTACCAGCTCCCGGGCCTGGCGCGCGGCGGGACGACGCTCGTGATCAGCCCACTCATTGCATTGATGGAAGATCAGGTTGCAAAGCTCCAGGCGTTGGGCCTGCGGGCGGAACGGATCCACTCCGGCCGCTCTCGTCCGGATTCACGTGCCGCGTGCCTGGAATACCTCTCTGGCGGGCTCGACTTCCTCTTTATCGCGCCCGAGCGACTGGGCGTGCCGGGCTTCCCCGAGTTCCTCGCCCGCACCAAGCCCACACTGATCGCCATCGACGAGGCCCACTGCATTTCGCAATGGGGGCACGACTTTCGCCCCGACTACCGTATGCTGGGCCAGCGGCTCCCCTCGCTCCGTCCCGCCCCGGTGATCGCGCTGACCGCGACCGCGACGCCCATCGTGCAGCGCGACATCATCGCGCAGTTGAATCTCAAATCCGACAACCGCTTCATCCACGGCTTCCGCCGGAGCAACCTCGCCATCGAAGTCGTCGAGGTTCCGCGCCCCGACCGCATGGACGTGATCCTGAAATTACTGGGTAATTCCGTGCACCGGCCGGCGATCGTTTATGCGCCGTCTCGCAAGGATGCCGTCCAGCTCGCCGGGCAGCTCGGCGCGGTCATGCCTGCCGCCGCCTACCACGCCGGCATGGCCGCGGCCGACCGTGACCGTGTGCAGACCCGTTTTCTCGGCGGCGACATCGACGTGATCGTCGCCACCGTCGCCTTCGGCATGGGAATCGACAAGGCCGACGTGCGGACCGTCGCGCACCTCGCGTTGCCTCAGACGCTCGAGGGCTACTACCAGGAGATCGGCCGCGCCGGCCGCGACGGCAAACCCTCCCGCGCCATCCTGCTGCATTCTTTCATCGACCGCAAAATCAATAACTTCTTCCACGAGAAGAACTATCCGCCCGTGGCCAAGCTGAAAGAAATCTTCAAGAAGCTCACCGCCGAGCCGCAGCCGAAGCACGCCTTGCGGGACCGCACGCAGATGGACGAAGACCTGTTTGACCGCGTGCTGGAAAAACTCTGGGTCCACGGCGGCGCGATGGTCGACCCCGACGAGTCAATCCGCCGAGGCACCGGCACCTGGGCTCCGTCCTACGAAGCACAGGTCGCACACCGACTCGTGCAATCCGAGCAGATGGCACGTTTCGCACAGTCGCACGGCTGCCGCATGGTGCATCTCGTCCAACACTTCGGCGATGATGATGACCCCGGTACGCCCTGCGGACTTTGTGACACATGCGACTCATCCGTGTGCGTCGTGCAAGCCTTTCGCACGCCCACCAACACTGAAACCGACATCATGCAGGCGACACTCGACTCGCTCGCAAAACTGAACAACCAGGCCGTCGGCACGCTGCATCGCAACGAGGGCGCTGCGATGGAACGCCACGGTTTTGAAGCGATTGTCTCCGCGCTCCTCCGCAGCGGGATGGTCAGCAGCCGCCCCGATGTCTTTGAAAAAGACGGCAAATCAATCCCGTTCCATCGACTGACACTGACACGGTT